>JALYKJ010000215.1 GCA_030774845.1 Verrucomicrobiota bacterium | reverse complement strand
CCACTTGGGCGGCTCAAATTCGTCGCGTTCTCAAACCGACCGGCTCCTTTTTCCTCAACATTGGCGCAGCACCGTCCAACCCGATGCTTCCGCACGAAATTGTTTTTCAACTGCGAGACCTGTTCGTTTTGCAAAACACGATCCACTGGATCAAATCGATCGCGATCGGGGATCGCACTTTCGGCCATTTCAAACCGATCAGTTCGAAAAGATTTCTGAACGATTGCCATGAATATATTTTTTATTTCACAAAAACAGGCCGCGTGGAAATTGATCGCTTAGCGGTCGGAGTTCCGTATCAGGACAAAACTAATGTCACTCGGTGGTCGCATACACGAGGAGACGATTTGCGGTGCCGGGGAAACACATGGTTCATCCCATACGAAACAATTCAAAGCCGGACGAAGGAGCGACCGCATCCGGCCACTTTTCCGGTTCAGCTCGCAGAATGGTGCATAAAATTGCACGGCGTTTCACGCGTGCGTACTATGCTCGATCCCTTTCTGGGGATCGGCAATTCTGCCATCGCCGCGCAGCGCTGCGGCGTGAGGGAATTCATCGGCTTCGAGGTCGACCAGACTTATCTCGCTGAAGCCAGGCGGCGGCTGCAGTTAAAATAATTGCTCGTCCGATTTTGGCGGACCTGCCGACGCTTGAAATCTTTCCAGCGGCACCACCAAATTTGCCGGCAGCGGGCGGACGCGATCGAATATTCGGGCCGCCAGCGGCTTCGCGGTGAGATAACCGGCAGCAAACATTTCCAGCCGCGCATCTAGATTGTCGATGTAATGGAGCGCCATCGCCTCCGGCGTTTTCGGATCGACCGGTGAGCCGAACGCTTTCTCGCCATGATGCGCGCCAATGAGATGCAGCAGATGTAGGCGCACATCTTCGGATGGCGGTACAAAGTGCTTCCAACTCTCCGCGTTTTCGGCGCTCAATCTTCGCCAGAGCGAATTGACCAGTTCGAGACCGATGGAGATGTGCCCGATCAATTCACCGCGCTCATCGTAGCCCATGACGAAACCGCTTTCGGGATATTGGTTCTCCCAAAGTTTACCGGAATCGTGAAACAGGATCCCGGCGATCAGAAGATCGACATTTAGCTCTGGATAATGTGGTGCGACAGACAGTGCGATCCGCATCATCTGCGCGGTGTGCTCGACCAAACCGCCGCGACGCGCATGATGATAATTTCGCGCCGCCGCCGTGCGCCGAAAACGCTCGCCCAAATCTTTCACGAACGCATCGCACAACGCTCGCAAACGCGGATCCGTGACGGTCGCGATCGTTTCCAGGATAAATTGCCAATCCGCGCTTTGTTTCGCGCGCAACTCCGCTGGTCCTTGCAGCAATTCGTTCTTCTCCTGCGCCGTTAACGGCCGCACCGTCCATTTCTGTGCTTCGAGGCCGTACTGCGAATGGGAATTAAATTCTCCGGTTAACTCGACGAAGCTTTCGCTGTTCAGAGCACTGCATGTTTTGTAGGCCGGATGATCGCTCCAGACCCGCAACGTCATCCGATCACAGGCGTCAGCCAGACTTAATTCGCAGTACGGTTTTTGTTCGCGAGTGAATTTGGGCGCTGCCGATTCGACCTGCACATGCACGCGCGCCGATAGCGGCCCGCTTTGCGCGCCCCGACGAATTTCACTCAGCGTCATCAACTGCATGTCGATCCTACCGTTCCCGCGCAGAATCTAATCGGCCGCGTTGATTGTGCCGCAAGCGATGCGTGCGCCGGAATTGCCGGCCGGGTCCGTCTTTAGATCGTCTTCTTTTTCATGCACCACCACAGATCTGCCGATAATTGAATCTTTCCCGCTCAGACTCAATTTGCCTTTCCAATCGAGGTGCGCTTTGCCGGAAGCATCGGCTTCGATGTTGCCGAGATCGCCGGTGTGATGATCGAGCGTCATCGGTCCACCGTGATGTTTTTGGGTGGGATTGAAATGTCCGCCTGCCGAAGCCGCGTCTGCCGCCGAGCAATCGCCCTTTTCATGAATGTGAAAACCGTGTTTGCCTGGTGTGAGATTTTGGATGTCGGCCACGACTTGCACGTCATCGCCAACTTTTGTGAATGTGACCGTGCCAGTGACTTTGCTCCCCGATTTCGAATCCAGTTGCGCCGCTGCCTTTGTCACTTCTTGCGCCTGCGCCAAACAAGCGATCGCGCAGAATGTTGTTAAAAAGAGAATTGTTTTCATGCTGCAAGCGTACGGCGCTTCACCGCAAAAGAAAACTCTCAATCGAGCAGACGTTGCTCGATTCCCGCGTAGGCGTCGACCCGCCGGTCCCGCAGAAAAGGCCAGTGCGTCCGATATTCATTCACGCGGTCCCAAGCAATTTCGCCAATCACGATTTCCTCTTGATCCACCGAACCTTTGGCGACGATCTCACCGTCAGGCCCGCAAACGAAACTCTGTCCCCAAAATTCAATCCCGTCACCACCGGCCGGGGCCTCGTGACCGACGCGATTCGCCGCCGCCACGTAGCAGCCGTTCGCAATCGCGTGACTTCGTTGAATCGTTTCCCAGGCGGAATGTTGGGCCGCGCCAAATTCTTTTTTCTCGCTCGGATGCCATCCGATCGCCGTCGGATAAAAAATAATTTCCGCGCCACGCAACGCCGTCAGCCGCGCCGCCTCCGGATACCACTGGTCCCAGCAAACGCACACGCCGATTTTGCCGCGCTTTGTTTCCCACGCCTGAAAGCCCAGGTCGCCAGGGGTGAAATAGAATTTCTCGTGATAGAGTGGATCGTCCGGGATGTGCATCTTGCGATATTTCCCGAGAAACTTTCCGTCGGCGTCGATGATTGCGGCGGTGTTATGATAAACTCCGGCCCGGCGTTTCTCGAAAAGTGATGCGACAATCGCGATGCCAAGCTCGCCCGCCAATTCGCTTAGAGCAGAGGTCGATCTTCCGGGAATTTCCTCCGCCAACTCGAAATTTTTGTGCTCCTCGGTCTGGCAAAAATATTGCGAGCGAAAGAGTTCCGGCAGACAAACAATCGCGGCGCCTTTCTTAGCGGTGTCGCGAATGAAATCGAGCGCCCGCGAGAAATTCTTCTCCGGATCCGGGCCACATCGCATTTGAACAAGCGCGATCTTGGTCATGTGCGTCTCAACCATTCAGGCAATTAACCACGAAGGACACGAAGTTCACGAAGATGAAATTATTTCCGGCCTTCGTGTCTTTCGTGCTCTTCGTGGTGGAGTCACTTCACCGAATCCGCCGGCACGATGTCGATCTTCTCAATAACGACTCGTGTCGTTGGTTTGCTGTTTTCACCCATGCTGTTTCGAGTCACCGGTGTGTCGCCAATTTTTCCGAGCACGTCATCGCCTTTGATCAATTTTCCAAACGTCGTGTATTGGTGATCGAGTCGCGGCACCGGCCCGAGACAAATGAAAAATTGCGAACCGGCGGAATCTGGATCGGGCTCGCGCGCCATCGAAATCACGCCGCGTTCGTGCGAATGATCGTTGAACTCTGCTTTGATTTTATAACCGGGGCCGCCTGCACCGTAGCGGTTTTCTTTCGCCGGATCTTTCGAATTCGGGTCGCCGCCCTGAATCATGAATCCTTTCACGATTCGGTGGAAAATTGTCCCGTTGTAAAAGCCGGCCCGGGCCAGCTTCTTGAAATTTTCGATCGTGTTCGGCGCGGCATCGGTCCAAAACCGCACCACCATTTCGCCCTCGCTCGTTTTAATCACGGCTACTTCATTTCCTGCATTCACGGGAATCGTTTCCTCCTTCTTTTCTTCAGCTGCAAATAGCGCCGAGCTCAATAATAAGACCGCTAAGATCGACATCTTCATTCTGACAAGTGACACGAAGCGTCGCGCCTGTCACGCTGCGACTGTGGCGTGATATTCCTGCAGACTGCGGACCTGCACTTTGCTCGTTTGCAACGAACGAATCCCGTTCGCACTCGCCTGGGCCGCGCGCACCGTCGTCATAATCGGGATTTTTTGCGCGAGCGCGGCGTTCCGAATCATCACCTCGTGCTCGCGCGGGATTTTTCCGCTCGGCGTGTTAATGATGAAGTTGATGTCGCCGTTTTTGACTCGGTCGAGCACGTTGGGCCGGCCTTCCTGCAACTTGAAAACTTTTTTTACTTTGATTTTCGCTTTCACCAGCGCTTCCGCAGTCCCGCTCGTGGAAATAATTCCGAAACCCAGCTTCACGAACTCGCGCGCAACGGGAATGACGGATTCCTTGTCCGCATCTTTCACGCTGATGAAGACGTTGCCCTTTTTCGGCAACGGCGGCGGCGCCGCCATTTGGGATTTCGCGTAGGCCAGCCCGAGATCGACATCCATTCCCATCACTTCACCGGTCGATTTCATTTCCGGGCCCAGCGAAATGTCCATCCCCTGATAGCGCAGAAACGGGAAGACGGCTTCTTTCACCGAAAAATGTTTCGGCACGATATCTTTGGTGAATCCAAGTTCGCGCAACTTTTTGCCAGCCATGATCTTCGCCGCCAATTTGGCCAGCGGCACGCCAATCGCCTTGCTCACAAACGGCACCGTCCGCGACGCGCGCGGGTTTACTTCGAGCACGTAAACGTCTTCGCCTTTGACCGCGAATTGCACGTTCATCAGGCCGCGCACGTTCAACTCCTCCGCCATCGCTTTTGTCGCCGACGAAATTTCATCGAGCACTTTGTGCGACAACGAGAACGTCGGGATCACGCACGCGCTGTCGCCACTGTGAATACCGGCTTCTTCGATGTGTTCCATGATCGCACCGATCACGGTTGTGTCGCCGTCGGAAATGCAATCGACATCCACTTCAATTGCGTCTTCCAGAAATCGATCGACCAGCACCGGTCGATCCGGCGTGACTTCGATCGCGCTCGTCATGTAGCGCCGCAAATCGTGTTCATTGTAAACAAGCTCCATCGCGCGGCCGCCGAGAACAAAACTTGGCCTGACTAAAACCGGATAACCGATTTTTTTTGCGATCGCGACGGCTTCGTTCGTATTCACCGCCGATCCGCTTGGTGTTTGGCGAAGCCCGAGCTTGTCCAACATCGCCGCGAATAATTTTCGATCTTCCGCGGTCTCGATGCTCTCCGGTTGCGTGCCGAAAATCGGAACGCCGGCGGCTTTTAGGCCGTCCGCCAGATTGAGCGGCGTTTGTCCGCCAAACTGCACAACTACGCCCTCGGGTTTTTCCTGTTCGTAAATGTTGAGCACGTCCTCGAGCGTGAGCGGCTCGAAATAAAGTTTGTCGCTCGTGTCGTAATCGGTCGAAACCGTTTCCGGATTCGAATTGACCATGATCGTTTCGAATCCGAGCTCGCGTAGCGCGAAGGCCGCGTGCACGCAGCAGTAATCGAACTCGATTCCCTGCCCGATCCGATTCGGACCGCCGCCCAGGATCATTACCTTGCGTTTGCCGCTCTCACGACGCTCGTTCTCGTCGCCGTAAGTGGAATAATAATACGGCGTGTAAGCTTCAAATTCCGCCGCGCACGTGTCGACCAGGCGATATGTTGGCAATATCGACAATCGCGTGCGAGCCGCGCGGATATCTCCTGGCTTGAGGGAATTTGCGTAGCCAAGTTGGTTGTCCGAGAAGCCGAGCTTCTTTGCGCGCAGTAGTTCGTTGCCGTCTTCAAATATCGCCGGTGCGATTTGGTTGGCTGTCAAGGTAGCGGAACCGAGTTCAGTCAGCACCCGCACGCGGTGACTGGCCAATGCCGATTCTTCCAACCGACTCTGCTCCTGCACAATTTGCTGAATGTTCCGCAGGAACCATTTGTCGATCTTGGTTAGCTCGAAAACTTCATCAATCGACGCGCCTTTTTGAAAGGCCTGCGCCACGTAGAAAACGCGTTCTGCGTTCGGGATCGCAAGTTTCAAACGCAGCGTTTCAAGATCGACATCTTTGTCCGCGCCGTCACCGCAGAGACCGAACCGTTTGATTTCCAAACTGCGCAACGCTTTCTGCAACGCTTCTTTAAACGTCCGGCCGATCGCCATCGCTTCCCCGACGCTTTTCATCTGCGTCGTCAAGGTGGGATCGGCCTGCGGAAATTTTTCGAACGTGAACCGCGGCACTTTGACGACGCAGTAATCAATCGTCGGCTCGAAACACGCCGGCGTTTCCCGGGTGATATCGTTTTTGATTTCGTCCAGCGTGTAACCGACTGCCAGTTTCGCTGCGATCTTCGCAATCGGGAATCCCGTCGCCTTTGACGCGAGCGCGCTCGAGCGCGACACGCGCGGATTCATTTCGATCACGACCATGCGCCCGTTGTCCGGATGAACCGCGAATTGGATGTTCGACCCGCCGGTCTCCACACCGATCTCGCGAATGACCGCGAACGCGGCGTCGCGCATCATTTGATATTCCTTGTCGGTCAGCGTCTGCACCGGCGCGACGGTGATCGAGTCGCCGGTGTGGACGCCCATCGGATCGAAATTCTCGATCGAACAGACAACGACGCAGTTGTCCATTCGGTCGCGCATCACTTCCATTTCGAATTCCTTCCAACCGACGAGCGATTCCTCGATCAACACTTCATTGACCGGCGACATGGCGAGGCCGCGGCCGGCTATCTCATCCAATTCGTCCGGGTTGTAAGCGATGCCGCCGCCGCTGCCGCCGAGCGTGAATGCCGGCCGAATGATGAGCGGAAAAGTTCCGATTTCCTTTGCGATGCGCCCAGCATCCGCCAGTGAACGCGCCGCGCCCGAGCGCGGGACATCAAGCCCGATCCGCAGCATCGCTTCCTTGAAGAGTTGTCGATCTTCGCCTTTCGCGATCGCCTTTGCGTTGGCGCCGATCAACTTCACTTTGTGCCTCGCCAGCGCGCCATTGCGATAAAGCTCCATCGCCGCGTTTAACGCCGTCTGCCCGCCCATCGTTGGCAGAAGCGCGTCGGGTTTTTCTCGAGCAATGATTGCTTCAATCACTTCGGCGGTGATCGGCTCGATGTAGGTGCGATCCGCGAATTCCGGATCGGTCATGATCGTGGCCGGATTCGAATTCACCAGCACGACCTGATAGCCTTCTTCGCGCAGCGCTTTGCACGCTTGCACGCCGGAATAATCAAATTCGCAGCCCTGCCCGATCACGATTGGACCGGAGCCAATTAAGAGAATTTTCTTTAACTCGTTGTTCCGCGGCATCTGCGCAGCGCGCAGGATAAACGAAATCGCCCGAACTTCACGTCTGAACTCTTATTTCGACTGATACTTCGGATCTTTGACTTGTTTGCGGACGGCCGCGAAAAGTTTCCCGATTCCTGTTTCACTGATGGTATTGGCGATAAACGCCGGGCCGACGATTCCGCTGTCGGTAAAAACGGAATAGGTCGCGTGCGTTTTACCCTCACCGAGCGGCTCGAGCAGCCAGGAACCTTCGCACACAGTTACTCTAAACACGCCAGGTTTTGCCGCCGGACCATGTTCGTTGGCCGGCTCCCAGCGATTGAGATAGGCCAGTCCATTTTTAACCGACCACGATTCCTTTCGGATACGAAGCGTGTAATCGCGATCGCTAACGATCTTTGGGGCGAGTCGCTGGTAAGTGAGAATGGAGTCGGGCTTCCTTTCGATGACGCGACACTCCGCTGTGTAGGGCATGAAACTGGAATAAGCCTCGACGTCATCGATCACGTTATGAACCGTCTCGGTCGTTGCATCGATTTCGCCTACGGCCTTGAATTCTTTCAGGCGTGATCTCGGATGCAGACGGCTATAAATCGTAAGGCCGCTGTTTTGCTTAACGACTTTCCAATCCTCGTTCTGCCCAGGCTCGGCCGCGAAGATCGACAACGCGATTCCGGCAAGAAAGGCGATGATTGCGGCTTCTCGTTTCATAGCTGATTAGACGTGCCGAAGGTTAATCGCATTCGCCAGAATCGCCGCGAGATTCAAGGTTCTGTTCAGCGCAAAATCGAATCGGCCGGATAAACCACGCCGTTTTTAATCACGCTGTCGATGTCCGACGTGTGCGCGATGTCGTCGACTGGATTCGATTTCAGAACGACGAGATCGGCAAAATAACCGCCTGCCCCGATCCTTTCGGGGTTGTCGATCTTGCCGATGTGTGCGCCGGTGTCGCCGCCGAAGAGTTTGGCCGCGTTTGCGGTCGCGCATTTTAGGATTTGCATCGGAGTAAGTCCGGCCTCCTTCATCAGCTGAAACTCTCGGAACAACGCCGGGCCGTGGATCGTGCCGATGTTTCCAGCATCGGTACCGGCGGCGATCGTTACGCCGGCATCTTCCAGTGTTTTCAAATTCGGCAGCGCCACTTCGTAAGTCTTTTTGATCCGATCCAGCGCCTCGTCCGGTTTCGCCAGCGCGCTCTTGATCCGGTCGGGCAATTTGTCCGGCGGAATTTTTGTGACGTCGAGCGATGCGATCACTTCCGAGTTGCCCCACGCTTTTTCCTCCGGCGTGAGATTCAACTGATGTGAAAAAGTTCGTCCATAGCGTTCGAACACCACCAGCGTCGGACATAAAATGATATTTCGGTCTTTAAGCAGCTTCACGAACGCGTCGTCGACCGGTTTATCAACCACGCTGTGGACAAGAATGTCCGCGCCTTCTTCAACTGCTGCGCGCGCGGTTTCCAATTCAGTCGCATGCACCGCGACGCGGATTTTGTGCGCGTGACTTTCTTCCACCGTCGCGTGGACCGTCGGTCGAAACGCATCGACCGGATGATCTTTGTCCACGATGTACCAAATCTTGACCAGATCGGGTTTTTGTTCGGCCAATTTTCGCACGACCTCGCGCGCCTGGTCAGGGTTGTCGATCTTAACGATCGGCGGATCGCCAAGATCGAGCTTTTCGCGGGAAACGCTCGAGATTAGCGGCCCGGCCACGGCCACGCGTGGGGCTTTCGCGGTCGCGTTCGCCGTTTTGCGTACTTCAAAATTCCAAAACGGTCCGCCCACATCGACCACGCTCGTAATGCCGCAACGAATGTAGCGTGCGAAGACGTCGTTGAGGTGCGACTTGATCCACGCGACTTCATCCTTGTAGGGTCGGACACTGTTGAGATCGGCGCCGTCGGGCCGGGTGAACAAATCAGCCGATTGAAAGAAGTGAATGTGGGTGTCGATGTAACCGGGCAAAATGAATTTGCCGGCGCAATCGATCTGTTTCCCGAGTGCTGCCGCATCCTGCTTGCCCACACTGACGCGCTCGATTCTGTCGCCGTCGATCACTACGGTCGCGTTCGGCAATATCTTGCCGTCGGCCGGGTTGATCACCGTCGGGCCAACAAGGGAGATTTTCTCGGCGTTTACCGTGACGGCGGCGAGCAAAACGCAAAGGCAGAGAAAAATTTTCATTCTTTTGATTCCGGCACGGCTTTCTCGGCAGCTTGGAAACCGATTTTGGAATGGGTGCCGTCGCAAAACGGTTTCTCGGTCGACGCGCCACAACGGCAGAGCGCCATTCGTTTTTCCACCGGAAACTTATTGCCGTCGCTGTCCATCAGTTCGACTTCGCCCTTCACGATGTAAGGACCGTTCTTAATTGTTTCGATTGTCACTTGAGCCATGTCTGCACTTTAAACTACAACGTCAGTCTCGAGCGAGTCATGAAACTACGATTTCTCGTCGTCGGATTTTTGTTCGTCACACGCGCGTTCGCGCAAACAGGCAAGCGCCCGTAAGGCGATTGTCGATGTTATCGACGTCGTCGCCCGTAGGAATAGCCGCGATGCGAGCGTCCGCCGCCAATGGCGCGTCTGCCGCCAGTCGCTGATTCCGGTTCGAAGAGCACGGTGTAGAGGTACGGAAAGTTCTCGAGTTTGAGTCGCGGAATTTTTCGCCCGATGAAACGCTCGATCGCCTGTAGCGCCGCAACCTCTTCGCCGTTCATGAGCGTAAACGCGTCGCCGACATTTTGGGCGCGTCCGGTCCGGCCGATGCGATGGACGTAATCTTCAGCATGCTCGGGCACATCGTAATTAATGACGTGACTGACGCCGGCGATGTCGAGTCCGCGCGCGGCGATGTCGGTCGCTACCATCACTTCGTACTTGCCGCTCTTGAATCCTTCGAGCGCCTCGATCCGCTCCCGCTGCGTTCGGTTGGAATGCAAAACAGCAACGGAATGGTTTCCCTGTTTTAATTTATGAGCGATCCGATCCGCGCCGTGTTTCGTTCGCGAGAAAATTAGCGCGCTATCGAAGTTCGTTCGTTCGAGCAGGGCCATAAGCAGATCGAACTTCTGCTCGGCCGCTACCGGATAAACGGCGTGGGTGACGGTTTCAGCCGGTGAGCGGCGCACGCCAATTTCCACTAACTCGGGATCGCGCAAGACCCAGGCGGCGAGGCGCTCGATCTCCGGCGGCAATGTTGCCGAGAAAAGCAGAGTTTGCCGATCGGTCGAAATTTTTTCGACGATGCGACGGACATCGGGCAGAAAACCCATGTCGAGCATGCGATCGACTTCATCGAGCACGAGAATATTTATCTGTCGCAAATCCATTGTGCGTTGCTCGAGCAGATCGAGAAGCCGGCCGGGCGTGGCGACGAGGACGTCGACGCCGCGCTTAATTTCCTCTCGCTGTTTTCCATAACCGACGCCGCCGTGAACAACGGTCGCGCGCAAATTGGTGAAGCGACCGTAATCGCGGAATGCGGTCTCGACTTGCGCCGCCAATTCGCGTGTCGGCTCGAGCACGAGACATCGGAACGCGCCGTGTTTCGCGAGCAGGGTCAGAATTGGCAGCGCAAACGCGGCCGTTTTGCCAGTGCCGGTTTGGGCAGTGCCGATTAAATCTTTGCCAGCGAGAATGATCGGAAAGGCGCGGAGCTGGATCGGCGTCGGCTCGGTAAAGCCCATCGCCTGGGTGCCGCGCACGACTTCCGGCGAAAGTTCGAAATTATTGAATGACACAACTAAAGGTTAATGCCTCACACAAAGGACGCAAAGGGTCACGACGAGAATATTTCTCAGTGAAGCAGGCGCACAGGAATGATTAGAAATGATTTTTCCCTTCCTGTGTTCCTGCTTTGTTTAGCGATAGATGGCTCGTCTTCTTCGAATTCTCGTTCTCGCCGACACGCATAACAAGTTGCCGAAGAAAATTCTCGATCTCGCGGCGGATGCGGACGAGATCTGGCATTTGGGCGACGTCTGCGAGCCAACGATCCTAGAT
>JALYKJ010000214.1 GCA_030774845.1 Verrucomicrobiota bacterium | reverse complement strand
CCGTATAGGACTTGAACCTATAACCCGCTGATTAAGAGTCAGCTGCTCTGCCAATTGAGCTAACGGTGCCAGTGCAATTGTAGATTTTAGATTGCCGATTTTCGATTGCCACAAAAACCAAGCGCTGTCCGAAAATGATTTTTAGGGGCCAGTCCGGCTCGGACTCAGGCCTGGGTGTGACGCGCGAAATGGCGCTCGACGCGTTTCGGCAGAAGTCGCTTGCGTCCGCGCTGGCGACGTCGCGCAAGGGTGGCGCGTCCGCCTTTCGTCCGCATGCGCGCTCGAAAACCGTGCTGTTGCTTGCGGGTCCGCTTGGATGGCTGATAAGTACGTTTCATAAGGCCGAAAGATACGCTCGGCGCGAATTGAGAGCGGTTATATTAGGATGGGGCAGGGCATTGTCAATTTAGTCGGGCGCAAGATGTCAACCCGATCGATCTCGCTCGGAACATGCTCTCAATCGCGGGTTGCCAGCACGCTCAATTTCTGCGAATAAGCAATGCAAACGGTGAGCGAGAAAGTCGACATTGAGCCGGCTACCGAGGCTGATTTGGACGAGTTGTCCGAAATGCTGGGCGGCTTGTTCGCGCAGGAGAGCGATTTTCGCCCGGACAAAGACAAACAGCTGCGCGGTTTGCGTTTGATTTTCGAACAGCCAAGTCGTGGACGCGTGTTCGTGCTTCGCCGGGACGGTGCGATCGTCGGCATGATCAACCTGCTTTTCACCATCAGCACGGCGGAAGGCGGCTTCGTGATCCTGCTCGAAGACCTGGTGATCCATAAACAATTTCAGGGACACGGTTACGGTTCCAAATTGCTCAACCACGCGATCGAATTCGCGCGCCAGAAAAATTTTCTTCGGATCACGTTGTTGACCGACCGGCCGGAAAACCTGGCCCAGGAATTTTTCCGCAAGCACGGCTTCCACGAATCGTCCATGATCCCGATGCGGCTTTTGGTCACACCCGAGCCGGATCAGTCGCAATCGAACTTATAGAAGATCCATTGTTCGCCTCTCCCTTAGCGAAGGGAGAGGATTAGGGGTGAGGGATTGCTTACGGCTGCGAAATACAATCGACTCCTCACCCTTGCCCTCTCCTCGAGCGAGGAGGAGAGGAATACATAAAGCGTGTCACGGTTCAGCGACCGGATGCAACGTCACGTTGCTCGATCCAGCTGCTCAATTGCGGCGCGAGCCGTTGCTTAAACTCAGCGCGGAACTCTACTTCATCGACCGCTTTGGCGACTTCTTTGGCGCTGGTGGCCGGCAAATTTGATTTGGCGTAGGTTTTCAATTCGTCCGCACGCGCTTTTTCAGAAAAGAAAACGAATAAGCTCGGCGCGAAAGTATTGGCGCCGAGTGCGTCGGTTTTTTCGAGGAGACCTTTCATGTTCGCTTTCGCAAAATCCCAGGCGAGGTCGGGATGTCCACTGTAGCGGGCGACTTTGCCAACGTTGTGAAGCGCACGGCTGGTTGGGAGTTCGTCGGTCAAAGAGATTTGCAACGCTTTCGCGGCCAGCTTTGGATCGCGCGCCCCGGCCAATGCGTCATAGTAATTCTGCTTTTCTTCGATGCTGGTCGTCTTTAGCCCGAGATCATGCAGCTTGTTCCAAGTCGCGTCGTCAGCGTTCTGTCCAATCACGAAACAAACCGACGCGCGTAAATCCGGCGCAAGCGACGCAGGATCGACAACGAACTTTTCAAAACGCTTCTTGCACGCGGCGATGATTTCCTGATCGTTCAAATCTCCAAGGGCCGCAATCAAGCTTGCGCGGAGGAGTGAGTCGCGCGGCGACTCGTTCTTCTTTGGTTCCCAGCCAAGTTCGTCAAAAGTCGGTCGCAAAATCGAGCGCGCGTACTCTTGAAATTTCTCGCGAGTTGGATTGTCAGGCAGCAGGCGGTTAATGTAATCGAACGCGTTAACGATTTGATCGCGCTCGGCCAGTTCATGTCCGCGCGGCAGTTTCCCGATCAGGTCTAGATAGAGTGAAACGTCGGCCCGGTTCGCCTGCACCAGCGCCCAGGAATCGCTCAGCAAATTGACGCGATCTTCGAGGTTCAACTTGGGCAACACACCGAGCAGCGCTTTCCAGGATGACTCATCATACTGGACCCGGTAATTCCCGGCACCGTTTGCATTCAACTTGATGACGCGATCGGCCGCGACATTAGGGAGATTGTCGATCTTGCCCGTCATCAAGCGGCTCTCAATCTTCTTTTCGCCAACCACGAAGTAGGTCAGGGGAATTTTCCACTCCAGCGCCGGCGCGTTCGGGGAATTGATCGTGAAACATTCCTGGCTGAGCGAAATCTTTCCGCTGTCGCGTTTCATCGTTACAACCGGGAATCCCGGTTGTTCCGTCCAAGCTGCCGCGATTTCGCCGACCGGCTTTCCCGAAGCGTCGCTTAGCGCGTTCCACAAGTCTGCTGTGGTCGAATTCGAATATTTGTGTGCAGCGATATAGCGGCGGATGCCGTCGCGGAAGACGTTTTCGCCAAGAAAACTTTCCAGCATCCGCAGAAAACTTTGACCTTTGCGATAAGTGATGTCGTCAAAGGCGCTGTTGGCTTCCGCTTCATTCGCGACCGGCTGTTGAATGGCGTGCGTCGTCGATCTTGCGTCGCCTTCCATCGCGACTTCCTTGGCAATTCCGGTGCGCCGAGTTGGATCGCGCTGAATATTTTTGGCCAGCCACACTTCCCAGTCAGGATTGAAATGCGCGGTGCATTTGCTGCCCATCCAGGAAGCGAAGCCTTCGTTGAGCCAGAGATTGTCCCACCACGCCATCGTCACCAAATCGCCGAACCATTGGTGTGCGGTTTCGTGCGCGATCACTTCGTAAATGCGCTGGCGCGTAGCGGCGGACGATCTTTTCGGATCGAAAAGCAGCGCCGATTCGTAGTAAGTGATCCCGCCCCAATTTTCCATCGCGCCGCCGAAACCGCCCGGAATGGCGATCTGATCGAGTTTCGGGAGCGGATAGGGAACGCCAAAGTAGTCGTTGTAATACTGGAGAATCTGCGCGGTGCTTTCGAGCGCGTATCGGCCCCATTCCGCTTTTCCCTTGGTCGCGATCACCCGAATCTGTGTGCCGGCCGCTTTCGTTTCGATTGCATCGAGCTCACCGGTGACGAACACGTTCAAGTAACTCGACATCGACGGAGTTGCTTGAAAGCGAACTTCCTTGGTCCCTTCTGGCAGATCGATCTTGTCCGCCGCTGGACGGACTCGCTGTGGCGAGCGTTCGGATTCGACCGGCATGTTGGATACGGCCAGCCAATTTTCCGGAACGACAGTCGTAAGTTGGAAGCGAGCGCGAAAACTCGGCTCGTCCCAGCACGGGAAAAATCGCCGTGCATCGCTCGGCTCGAATTGGGTGCCAAGCGCTATTTTTTTCGCGCCCGTGCCTTCTTCCTGATAAGGCATGTAGTAAAAGCCCCGGCCTTTTGGAGTGATTTTTCCGCTGAACTCGAGCGCGAGGGAGTGTTCGCCGACCTTCAACTCGTTAGGCAGAGCAATCGTAAGCAGCTCGTTGTTTGGATCGAGCTTGATCGTGTCCGGCGATAATTGAATTCCATCGATCGAAGCCTTCGCAATATCCAGCTCGAGCGAATTGAGGACGAGCTCGCGAACAGGCGCGGTCGCCTTAATCTTTACTGTTTCGCTGCCGGTAAATGTGAGCTTGGCGACGTCCGGAACGATTCGAATCGAGTATTTGAGCGGAGCAACTTGCTTCGGCAATTTGCCGGGTGTGTTCGCGAATCCGTACGGGTTTTCTGCATTCATTGTCGTAAGCAGCGCAAACAAAAGGGTGAAAGCCATCAAAACGCGCATTGCTGCCCTTAACCGAAATCAAGCAGCCGTTCAACCGCCGGCTCCACCGCGATGCGGACCGCGGTGGAAAATTATGGAAGCACGTTGTGAATGGCCCGTCGCAAACGATGCCACGCCATGGTGATCGGGTTCGCCGGCTCGGCATAACGGCGTCGATGAGCTTGCTCGTCGTCCTTAACGACCAACACCAAAAGTAACTGTCCGCTCCCGACCTGGGGTCCTTTAATCACAAGCGGACTGCTTTTACTCAGATTGGCGTCGGTCTCGAGCAAAACGTCGTTCTCTTTGTAGAGCTTAAGGTTCAAAGAATAACCGGAATCATTTTCACCGCGAGCATCGGCTTGCAGTCGAAAATATTTGCTGTTCGCCAGCCAATCTTCCTGACCGGTCTTGAGTATTTTGTCGGACTGACCAATGACCTCGAACTGGTTGTAACCAAAAAGATCTTTTAACGTTTGCTCGAGCTTGGTCAGTTCTGGTGGAATCGGAGCTGGCTGCGGAACGTTTTCCGCAATCACCAGGCCACTCCAAACTGCCTGGGCCGCATCAGCCGAAACCGCGCTTATCGCCAACACCAGGAAGGCGGCGAGAAGCAAAGGCCTCAGCTGCATTGTCGATTTATTTAGCTGCGTAGTCGGCCGGCAGCGTTTGCAATCCTTCGGTCCACAGGACCGTGACCTTATTGTCGGTTTTGCTTTCGAAAATCGAGATGGTGGCGTTCGGATTGGCCGACGGATCCACCCGCGAATTCAAAATCTGCGTGAGATATTCCGACTGTTCTCCCGCCGGATGCTGGCTCATGAGCACAGCCGTAGTGATGACAAACAGCGCCAGCGCGGTTGCGCCTGACCAAGCCAGGCGTGGAACCGTCCACCATGTCGATGTAATCCCGCGGCCGCGGGATCGATCTTGCGTATCGCGCGCGATCCGTTCGTGCAGTTGATGACTGAAAAACTCAGCGTTGCTCAGCGTTTGCGCGCCGAGTTGTTCTTTCAAAAACGAGCCGAGCTTTTGCGCATCGCGTTTTTCAGCATGGGCCGCCGCCAAATCCGGCAACGACGCCTCGAATTCAAGCAATTCTTTGCCGCTCAATTGTCCATCGAGCCAGGCTGTCCATTTTTCTTCAAACGTTTTCATAAACGTCCCTCAGGGAATTTTGTAACTTTTTGCGGGCATAAAACAGTCGCGACATCACCGTGCCGATGGAGCAACCAAGGCTTTCGGCGATCTCGTGATACTGCATTTCTTCAATTTCTTTCATCAAAATTACGGCGCGGTGTTCGGGGGAGAGCTGGGAAATAGCGTGGTCGATTCGGGCGCGAATTTCGTGCTGCTCCATTCGCTGGTGGGGGAGCGGGTCCGCTTTTGGCACGGTCTTCGAGGCGGGGTCAATGTCCTTCAACTGAATCGCGTCATCGAACTCAGCCCCGCCGGCTTTGACTTGGCGCTTGCGTAGCCAGTCGATGGTCACGTTCATCACGATCCGATAAATCCAGGTATAAAACGATGACTTCCCGCGAAAGCGGCCGATCGATTTCCAAGCTTTGACGAAGGCCTCCTGTGCCAGGTCCCAGGCGTCCTGTTCGTTGTGGACCATGTTATAAATCATAGCGAATACCCTTGTCCGGTAACGGGTTACCAGCTGGTCGAATGCCTCGGTTTCGCCGGCTTGACATCGTCTCACCAGGTCCAGTTCCGACACATCGGCTTGAGCCGGAGTCGTTTCCGTTTGCATATTTCGACGGAACCGGCGCCTATTTCATTCAACCCCGAAAGCCTTCGGAGCCGAAGCGGCGGCGCCATTCGCCGCGATATTCCCCCATCAACGTAATAATCCCGTCGCGCACCTGGAAAAGTCGTTGCTGGAGAACGGAATACTGCCGGGCCGCGATCAGCTTCTCGGAGACCAATTTGGCCGCCGAATCCAACGAAACAGTGATCGCTTTCAGGGCGCGTTTTAGATAGGCGATGGTCATCCCAAGTTCGTCCACATCATCATCGCTCAGGGCTGCCGCCAGTTTCGCGCTCGCCAGTGCCGCGTGGGTAGCCAGCTTGATCGCCGCCGGTTCGTTTTGGAGCGAGGCGTTTTGGTCGAACAGCTTATCGATCCAAACCGTCAGGGCGAAGGCTGCCCGATAGAGAATGTTGTCTTCAAAGCTTTCACTCGGCTTTTGTTCGGCGCCGCTTGAAGTCTCGTCATTTTGTAAACGCCAATCTTCGTCCAAGAG
>JALYKJ010000213.1 GCA_030774845.1 Verrucomicrobiota bacterium | reverse complement strand
GGCCTGCAGTTCGGCCAGATGTTTTTCAGACCAGCGGCAAAGCGCACGCAACGGTTCGATCAACGTCCGGCCCAGCTTGGAGAGCGAATATTCGACCTTCGGTGGAACGACTGGATAAACTTTGCGTTCGACGAGGCCATCACGCTCCAGGCTGCGCAGAGTTTGCGTCAGCATCTTTTGCGAAATTCCACCGATCTCGCGCTGGAGCTCGGCGTAACGCATTGTCCGCTTCGACAGCAATTGGATAATCAGCGCTGTCCATTTGTCCGCAATCCGGTCGAGGACGAGCCGCGACGGACATTGGGCGTCCATTACCGAGGCGGGGGATGGTTTAGGCATGTCCCTGTTTAGGGCGCGTCGCTCCAAGGCGCAAGGAGAGAGTAACGTTCCCCTAGGTATGTATGAGCAAGATCGACATGTAGTTGACCGGGCGTAACTCGAGTCCGAGATTTTAGTTGATGAGAATTCCCAATGTTGCCGGTGACCAAGAGCCCACCATAGCCGCTTTATTAAATGAATCTGAAACAGGCCCAGAGTTTGAATCATCGCAAATCGCGCCCGGGGAGGACGACACGGCGCTGCTTGATGAGTACTCGCGCACGATCGTGAGCGCAGCCGATCGTGTCGGTCCAGCAGTCGTTAACATCGACATCAGACAACGTCTCGATAGTCGGCGCGGCCCGCGCGAAGTCGGGGGCAGCGGCTCTGGTTTCGTCATCGCCCCGGACGGCTTCATTTTGACCAACAGCCACGTCGTGCATGCTGCGAATCAGATCGCGGTCAGTTTGTCCGACGGGCGCGAGTACCCTGCACAATTGATCGGCGATGATCCGGACGCCGATCTCGCTGTCATTCGAATCGATGCGCCGCATCTTGCCCATGTCCGCCTGGCGGATTCCGAGAACTTGCGCGTCGGCCAGGTCGTGATCGCGATCGGCAACCCGCTTGGCTTTCAGGCTAGCGTCACGGCGGGTGTGATCAGCGCGCTCGGCCGTTCCATGCACGCGCAATCCGGCCGTTTGATCGACAATATTATTCAAACCGATGCCGCTTTGAATCCGGGCAACTCCGGCGGCCCGCTCGTGAATTCCGCCGGCGAAGTCATCGGCGTCAATACCGCCATGATTCGGCCGGCTCAGGGGATCTGCTTCGCGATCGCGAGTAACACCGCAAAATTTGTGGCCGGCTGGTTGATCAAAGAAGGGAAAATTCGGCGCAGCTACATCGGCGTGGCCGGCCAAAACGTGCCGATCCATCGGCGGATCGTTCGCTTTTATAATCTCCCGCTCGAGACAGGGGTGCTTGTCGTTTCAATTGAAAAAAACAGCCCGGCCGAAAAGACCGGCCTGCGCGAAGGCGATGTGATCGTCGCCTTCAACGCAAAACCGATCGGCAGCATCCATGAGCTCCATAAAATGCTCATGGGCGAACAGATCGGCGTTCAATCCGAAATCACGATTGTTCGACACACGGACAAGTTGATCCTGGCAATTACGCCGGCGGAATCACCATCGCGGATCTAACTCGATTTGTCATTCCGAGCGAAGTCGAGGAATCTCTCACTGTTTCCGGGAAGTATTGAAGTATTGCTGTGAAAATTCTCGTCATTGGCGGCGGCGGCCGGGAGCACGCGCTTGTTTGGAAGCTGAAGCAGTCGCCGGCGGTCGATCGCATTTTTTGCGCGCCTGGAAATGCTGGCACCGCTGCGATCGCTGAGAATGTCGCTATTGCCGGAAGTGATTTGCCGCAATTGCGCGCATTCGCAAAACAGAACGATGTCGGTCTAACCGTGGTTGGCCCGGACGATCCGCTCGCCATGGGGATTGTCGATCTTTTCACGAGCGACAAATTGCGCGTTTTCGGTCCGACTAAATCCGCTGCCCGCTTGGAGTCATCAAAGATTTTCGCCAAAGACTTGATGCGCGCCGACAAAATTCCGACTGCGCAAGCGAATACGTTTTCTGACAGCAGGGAAGCGCTTATCTATTGCGAGCAGCTGAAGTTTCCAGTGGTGATCAAGGCCGATGGGCTCGCATTGGGCAAAGGCGTGATCATTGCGCCGGACATCGCAACCGCGAAATCGACCATTGAAGCGATGATGAATGAAGCGCGCTTCGGCGACGCCGGTCGCCGCATCGTCATTGAAGAGTTTCTCCGCGGAACGGAATGCTCGCTCCACGCGCTCGTTGACGGGAAAAATTACCGGCTGCTGGAGTCGGCGCGGGATCACAAACGCCTCTTCGATGGCGACGAAGGCCCGAACACCGGCGGCATGGGAGCATTCAGCCCGGCCGACAATTGGGATCCGCAACTCCAGTCGCAATTCGAAAGCGAAATCATGCGCCCTTTGCTGCGCGGTTTGGCGAAGGAAGGAATCGCCTATCGCGGTCTGTTGTATCCAGGATTGATGATCACGAGCGACGGCGCGCGGGTACTCGAATTCAACTGCCGATTTGGCGATCCGGAGACGCAAGCGCTATTGCCACGAATGAAATCCGATCTGTTACCGCTGTTGGAGGCGACGATCGACGGCAAGATCGACAATGGAGCCGGCGGGAGCCGAGCGACATGGACGGGACAGCCCGAGAGGGTTGGCGAGCCGGGAGGCGAGCTAATCAATTACACGATTGAATGGGACAAACGCGCCGCGGTCACAGTTGTTCTCGCTTCAGCTGGTTATCCCGGCAAATACGAAATCGGGAAGGTGATCTCCGGTTTGGATGAGGCAGCGAAGCTCGAAGGCGTTCAGGTTTTTCACGCTGGAACAAAGAACGCAAATAACGAAGTGGTGACCGCCGGCGGCCGGGTCCTGGCCGTAACCGCGCTCGGAGCAACCATCGCGGCCGCGCGCGATCTCGCCTACGAAGCCGTGTCCCGGATCCATTTTGAAGGCTGTCATTATCGGCGCGATATTGCTCTCAGCGCGGTGACCAGCTAACAATAGGCGCAATGTTGAATTGGACGGTCACAACGGCCATCGCGCTTTTACTCGCGGCAAATTTATTCGGGCAAACACCGGCGCCATCTTCGGCACCGACAGCGAAAAGTTCGGCATCGGCGGCCAAGTCTCTCTCGCCGTCGCCGTCGGCCACACCGAGTACAGAGCAAATTATCAATTCGTTAGGCGAAAACGATCTTCAGTCTGCGATCGCGCTTCTGAAAAGTAATTTCACGAATCCGGAGGCGATCAGCGACGCAGAATTGAATCGCGCGACGCTCGCCGGATTGCTCGTGCGCATGCCGGGCGGATTAATGGTTTTGCCGAGTCGTGAAACTGCGCCGGTTGAACCGGTCGCTCCGTTTTACAGTGAAGTTTTTGAAGGCCATATCGGATATCTCCGGCTTGGTCCGCTCAACAGCGCCAATCTGAAAGAGATGGACAAAAACCTGCAGGATTTCTCAGCGAAAAAAGTCGACGCGTTAATTGTCGATCTTCGCGCCAGCGGCAGCGGCGATTTCGCGACCGCGGCGGAATTTGCGAAACGCTTTTGTCCAAAAGGCAAAGGTCTTTTCAGTCTGCGCAAGCCCGCGGCGCGTCAGGATCGATCGTTCAATTCCGATCGGGATCCCGCGTTTCAAGGTTTAATCGTGGCGCTGATCGACAGCGACACGTCCGGTGGGGCGGAGGCAGTTGCCGCCGATCTGAGATTTTATGACAAGGCTTTGCTTGTCGGCCAACCGAGCGCTGGTCGCGCGGTCGAATATTCCGATTTGCCGTTGCCGAGTGGAAAGATTTTACGGGTCGCTTCGGCGGAAGCGGTGATGGCCGATGGACAACCGTTATTTCCGGGCGGCGTGAAACCGGATTTGCCGGTGGAAATGTCCATTGCAGACAAGCGGCAAATCTTTCGCCTCAGCAGCGAGAAGGGAATGACTCCGTTCGTTTACGAGACGGAACGGCCGCACTTAAACGAAGCGGCATTGATCGCGGGAACCAATCCTGAGCTCGAAATCCCGGACACTCAGCGTCGCAATCGCGGACAAAAGCAGCCGGCGCGGGATTCAGTTTTGCAGCGAGCACTCGACGTCGTGACTTCGCTCGAAATTTATCAGAAGCACTGACGTGCATCCGCTGGAAGAACGAATCGGTTACAAATTCCGCAATCCACTTTTGCTGGCCGAGGCGCTGACCCATCCGAGCCTCGGCCATGAGACCCAGCAACGTCATTTTGATAATCAGCGCCTGGAATTTTTGGGCGACGCGATCCTGCAACTTGTGATGACGGAGTATCTCTTTGGGCATTTCGGCGATCAGCCGGAGGGACAGTTGACGAAATTGCGCTCAAGGCTGGTCTCGCGTGACGCGTTGAAAGCCCATGCCGCCGCGCTCGATCTCGGACAATTCTTGTTGATGGGTCGGGGCGAGGAAGCGAGCGGTGGACGCTCGCGGATATCGACCCTGGCGGACGCGTTCGAAGCGCTGATCGGCGCGATTTATCTCGATGGTGGACTGGAGAAAACGAAAAGATTTATTCTCGCGCAAGCACAACCAGATCTGGCCCAACTGGCGGAGGAACCGGTTGATATCAATCCGAAAGGCCATTTACAGGAACTGTTGCAAAGCATTTCGCCGCGGAGCCCCGTTTATGAAGCCCTTTCGCAAACCGGACCCGAGCACGACAAAACGTTCGTCGTGCAAGCGGTCTGGGAAGGAATCGTTCTCGGAAAAGGTCGCGGCCGAAGTAAGAAACAGGCGGAGACAGCTGCGGCCGAAGAAGCGATGGAGTTGAAGCGCTGGAAAAAGGCAAAACGCGCGGGCTCGCCGCGGGACGAGTCCGTCCGAAAGGCGGAAAAGATCAAGAAGAAGAAAAAACGCTAGCCGACCATCAGTTCCCGATAGCGTTGTCGGCGGAATGGTTCAAAGCGTCAATCTTGTTACCAGATGTCGCTTTCCATCGGAGCCGGCCGGCGATGCACGCAGTTACAAATGTTTTTGCACGCGCAATTGCATCTGGCAGAGACATGCCGGCAGCGAGCCCGGCTGTAATAGCGGCGGAATAAGTGCAGCCGGTGCCATGCGTGGCCACGTCGCGCACGAATGGCGCAGCGAATTCAATAACCTTTCCGTCAATAAATAGAAGATCGACAGCGTCGTCGCCGGACAAATGACCGCCTTTGAGCAGAATCGCGGTTTTGAATTTCCGCTCGAATTCTTTGCCCGCGTGCTCCATCGATTCGCGACCGCGAATTTTGTCGGCGCCTAATTGAACTGCTTCGTCCAGGTTTGGTGTGATCAATGTCGCGAGCGGAAACAATTCGCGTTTGTAAGTTTCGATGGCGTCGGGTTCAAGAAGCGGGTCGCCGCCGGTTGCAGTGATTACAGGATCAACCACCAGCGGAATCTTGGACCGAAGATCGACAACGGAGCCGGCGGGAGCCGAGCGACGTGGACGGGAGAGCCCGCGAGGGTTCGCGAGCTGGGAAGCGAGCGAATCAATTGTTTGCGCGACCGCGGAAATGATCGCGGCGGAGCAAAGCAATCCAGTCTTGATCGCGGCGATCGGGAAATTTTTTGCGAGGACTGCGATTTGCTCGCGAACCATTTCGACGCTGACCGGTTCGAGTCGCGAGACTTTTCCGGGAATTTCGGCGACGACACAGGTCACCGCTGTCAGTCCATAGACGCCAAGCGCGCTGAATGTTTTTAGATCGGCCTGAATACCGGCGCCGGCGCTGCTGTCGGAGCCTGCGATGGTGAGAGCGATCGGGATGGCCACGCATCTATTCTGCCGCCAGAGACGGCGGCAGCTACAACAAAAATTTGCTTTTCTCCATAATTCCAGACGACCTTGAGCGCATCGCGACGCGAAGAGTTTGGAACGCATGAAAAAGGAAACGGCCAAAACGTTGCGCGCATTTTTGGTTGAGCTGGCCATTTATGCCGTTCTCGTGGTCGGCTATTTTTTTCTCGTTCTCCATTTTCTGGGTGAATGGCTCCATCAGCTGGAAACTGGCCATCGATATACCTATGCCGGCGTTGCGATCCTGCTCATCATCGGACACGCCGTTGTTCTCGAAGGTGTCACGACATTTTTGTTGCGAATGCTGCGCGG
>JALYKJ010000212.1 GCA_030774845.1 Verrucomicrobiota bacterium | reverse complement strand
GCAACGCCGTGAGCAGAGCGATTGAGAAGACGAACGCGAGCCGGCGATTTTTTGATGCGAGGAGTGCGGCAATCATAAAACTAATTCTTTTGTGTTTCGGTTACAGGACGCGCGACAACCAAACCGGTTAGCAAAAAAACCAGAGCGGCGGAAAACAAACAATATCGGCAGAACGCGTGAAGCCGGAAAGCTTGAACGAAAAGCAGCCACAGGGTCATGCAAAACATCGCAATCACCGTCCATGCAAAAAACTTTCGGGCGCGCACATAACCGAAAGCGGCAAAAGTGGCGAAACTGAAAGCGCTGAAATAAGCAAGCGCGCCCAAACCGCTCACCGGAATGTTGCCGATCTTCGCGTAACTGCTGCCCAACACTCGAAAGCAGTCAGCCGATCCACCGCAAACCGCGGTCTCGCCCGACAAAAAGATGACGGTGAGATAAGTCGCTTCGGCCAAACCAAGCAAGGAAATCAAAGCAGCCGCACTATAAAAGATGGTTTGGCTGCGCGAGCGACTCATTGTCGATCTTACAGTTGCCTCGCGTTCACGCGAAAATTTCATGAGGAGGGCCTGGCCTTTTTCACAGCCGCCTCGACCACGGCCGGCAGCTCGTCTGGATTCGCCTGCTTCGGTGGGACGGCTTCGTTGTTAATGAAAATCGTCGGCGTCGTCTTGACCCCAATGACCGCTGCGCGCCGCTGATCGAGCTCGACTTGTTGTTGAACTTCGCTGCTCTCCATATCTTGTCTGAACCGCCCCACATCCAGTTGAAGCATTCCGGCATAAGCGTTGAAGAGCGCGCGCGCGTCGGTCGATTGGCTCCAAACCGCTTGCTCTCGATAAAGCAGATCGTGCATTTGCCAAAAACGTCCCTGGCGTCCGGCGGCCTCGGCCGCAAAAGCTGCTTCCTTCGCATGCGCGTGCACCGGCAATGGAAACTCGCGATAGATGACGCGGAGATTGTGCTTCTTTTGCAATTGATTGATTGGTCCCGAGAGCTTGCCACAGGGCGGACATTGGAAATCGCCGAATTCTTCCAAGGTTACAGCTGCATCTGCCGGCCCGAGGCTATGAACTGACTCTCCAGATGTCTCAGTTTCCGGTTTCGAAATTTTCGGAGCGGCGTTGGCGGAACGCTGCGAGCGGTAAAGCAGCGCGCCGCTGCCGATAGCGAGCAGCGCCACCAAAGCGACAATGATAAACGGAAGATATCGTTTCATTAGCTGAGTCCGGACATATAGCGCACGTTTACAAATTTTCGAATCGCGTGGTTGACCCTTATTGGCCGCATCAACCTGCAATTAATTCTAACGACGACGGCAGGGCGACACTCTCTTGAGCGGCGAAGGAAATCAAACTTACAGCAAATGGCCGAGCTTAACCTTTTTCGTCTCGAGATATTTTTCGTTGTGCGGGTTCGCGGCAGTTCGAATCGGGACCTGTTCGACCATTTCCAGGCCGTAACCTTCCAGGCCGACCACCTTCTTCGGATTGTTCGTGAGGAACCGGAACTGGCGCACGCCGAGATCGAACAAAATTTGTGCGCCAAGTCCGTAATCTCGTAAATCTGGCGGCAAGCCGAGCTTGACGTTGGCTTCGACGGTGTCGAGTCCTTCTTCCTGCAACTTGTAAGCGTGGATTTTTGCCGCCAGACCGATGCCACGTCCCTCCTGGCGCATGTAAACCAGGACGCCATTTCCTTCCTCGGCAATCTGGCGCAGTGCCGCATGCAACTGGTTCCCGCAATCGCACCGGCGCGAACCAAACACGTCGCCGGTGAGACATTCGCTGTGCACGCGCACCAGCGTCGGCTTGTTCTTGTCGATCTTGCCTTTGACCAACGCGAGATGATGCATCCCGTCCAGCTTCGCGCGATACAAATGCAAGTCGAAGTCGCCATAATCAGTCGGCAATTTTATCACCTGCTCGAGCTCGACCAACTTTTCGCGCTTTCTTCGATAGGCGATTAGACTTTGGATCGTGCAAATGCGGAGGCCGTGTTTTTTCCGGAACTCCATCAGCTCTGGCAAACGCGCCATTGTTCCATCGTCGTGCAAAATTTCGCAAAGCACGCCGGCCGGTTGCAATCCAGCCATGCGCGCAAGATCGATAGCCGCCTCCGTGTGACCGGCGCGGCGCAAGAC
>JALYKJ010000211.1 GCA_030774845.1 Verrucomicrobiota bacterium | reverse complement strand
GCGCGCGGGAAGTAAATCCGCTAAGACTGGCGCATGGCCAGTTTCAATAAAGTCATTCTCCTCGGAAATCTGACGCGCGATCCCGAAGTGCGTTACACCCCCAAAGGCAGCGCCGTTTGCGACCTCGGCATTGCTATCAATCGTCAATACACGCTCGACAGCGGCGAAAAACGCGAAGAGGTCACCTATGTCGATGTTGTCCTCTGGTCACGTCTTGCGGAAATCGCCGGTGAGTATTTAAAAAAAGGCCGGCCGGTTTTTATCGAAGGCCGTCTGCAACTGGATACGTGGGACGATAAACAAAGTGGACAAAAACGGAGCAAGCTGCGCGTGATCGGCGAAACCATGCAATTGCTCGGTGGTCGTCCGCCCGGTGTGGGCGGTGGCGCGGCCGAAGCCGGGGAAGGGGCACGGGAATCGCGTCCGAGCAAATCTGCTCCGCCGCCGAAAGCCGGCGCCGCAGCAGAGCCGGACGACGACGAAATCCCGTTTTAGTTCGGATCGCGTTGTAGGGGTGCTTGTGCCAAGCACCGAACTCAAATAAAACCAGGCACTCGCCGCGGCGAGCGCTTCTACAACATGAATTCCACCGACGCATGCATCGCGCTGAACATGCTGCCGACCGTTGGGCCAGTCCGGCTGCGTAAGTTGCTGCAAGTTTTCACGGAACCGCCGGCAATCCTGGCCGCGAAACGGACCGAGCTTCGCAAAGTCGAAGGAATCGGCAGCGAGGTCGCCGATCAAATTTCAAATTGGGAATCGATTGTCGATCTTCCGGCGGAGCTGAAACGCGTCAAAGACTTTGGCGCGACCGTGATCACGCAAGGGTCGCCTTCCTATCCAAAGCCGCTGCGCGAAATTCATGCGCCTCCGATTGTTCTTTACGTTTGGGGCGAAATTCAGGAGCGCGATCATCATGCGCTCGGAATCATCGGCGCGCGTCGCACGACTCATTACGGCAGCGAGTCTGCGAAAAAACTCGCGTATCAACTTGCCTACGCCGGTTTGACGGTGATCAGCGGTCTCGCGCGCGGGATCGATACCGCCGCGCATCAAGGCGCGCTTGCCGCAAAAGGACGCACGATTGCAGTCATCGGCTCGGGGTTGTCGAAGCTGTATCCGCCCGAAAATCACGCGCTCGCCGAGAAGATTTGCAACGGCAATGGCGCGGTCGTGTCTGAATTCTCGATGGAGATCGAACCCGATCGTCAGACCTTTCCGATGCGGAACCGGATCATCTCCGGTTGGAGTCATGGAATTCTTGTCGTCGAAGCGGGTGCGAACAGCGGAGCGCTGATTACCGCCTCGCAGGCGTTGGAACAGGGGCGCGCGGTTTACGCTGTACCGGGACACATCAACGCGCCCAGCGCAATCGGTTCGAACCGGCTGATCCAGCAGGGCGCGAAACTTGTGATGGACGCGAACGACATTCTCGATGATCTCCAGATTCTCTTGCCCGAAACGAAACCCTCGCCACAAGCCGCGGCCCGTTCGTTGCCTCCGCTCTCGGACGACGAGCGTCGGGTTTATGACGCGATTGAGGCGACCGAGACCCCCATTGATGAGATCGCCACGAAATCAAATTTGCCAAGCGCCACAGTCTCTTCTACTCTCCTCGGCCTTGAGCTGAAGCGGCTCGTGAAGCAGTTGCCCGGAAAATATTTCGTGAAACTCGCCTAACCTCGTCCGCGACCTGCTCTCCCCCCTGATTGCAAGGTCTTCATTATCAATGTCTAAATCCCTAATCATCGCGGAAAAACCGAGCGTGGCGAACGATCTCGCCCGCGCTCTCGGCGGTTTCAAGAAGGAAGGCGACCATTTCGAGAGCGACCGCTATGTGATTTCGTCTGCGCTTGGACATTTGGTCGAATTGGCCTTGCCGAGCGAGCTCGATGTGAAACGCGGGAAATGGAGCTTTGCCAACCTGCCGATTATCCCGGACGAATTTCACCTCAAGCCAATTGAAAAGACGAAGGCGCGCTTCAACATGCTCAAGCGTTTGATGCAGCGCGACGATGTCGATCTTCTGATCAACGCTTGCGACGCCGGACGTGAGGGTGAACTGATTTTCCGGTATCTGGTCAAACTTAGCGGGGTCAAAA
>JALYKJ010000210.1 GCA_030774845.1 Verrucomicrobiota bacterium | reverse complement strand
ACATCATTCAGGCTGCTCCCGGCGGTCGGCGGATAAACGAAAGAACCGCCGGTAACAAAGAGGCAGAGCGCAATGATCAGGTTTACCGCCGGGCCTGCGGCCGCGATAATCAACTCCTGGATCGGCTCTTCCGGCATTCGCTCCAAACGCGCCACTCCGCCAATCGGCAGCAAAGTAATGTCGGGCGTGTTAATCCCAAAAGCTTTGGCGGCAAAAGCATGACCAAATTCATGCAGCACGACGCACGCAAACAGGAGCATGATCACCAAAACCCCCGCAATCGCCGCCGCGGATCCACCTTGCGAGTAATAACCGAATGCCAACCAGCCGATCAGAAGAAGAAAGGTCACGTGAATGCGTAACTGAATGCCAGCGATGCGAACGATGGGAAGTGACCAGCTCATGAAAGAATCTCGTTCGGTTTTAAATCTCGCGCCAGCAGTGTTGAGAATCGCCCTCGCGCCGAGCTGCTGTCATTCCGACCGAAGTGGAGGAATCTCTTACTATTTCTGAAATATTTAGAGATGTCTCGACTCCGCTCGACATGACATGAGAGTGAACGTGCAATGGAAGTTGTCGATGTAGCGATTGTCGGCGGCGGACCCGCGGGAGCGAGCTGCGCGGCCTTCTGCGCGGCAGCAGGATTGCGAACGTTAGTCCTGGAGCGTGAAAAATTTCCCCGCGAAAAAGTCTGCGGCGATTGCATTAATCCCGCTTGCTGGCCGGTCCTGGAGAGGCTCGAGCTCGCAGAACAAATTCGAAATTGGCCGCATGGTGTGCTCAATGCGGTGGAACTCATTGCCATCAGTGGCCAAAAATTGCGTGCCGATCTCCCGCGCGGTGAAAAAAGCGAGATCGCGATCAAGCGCAGCTTTTTCGACCATCTTCTTCTTAACCGCGCACGCGCGCTCGGCGCTGAAATCCGCGAGGAGGCAACGCTGATCGCACTCGATCGAACCGCGGCCAAAAACTGGAAGATCGACATGGTGCGGGAGACTTTCGCCGCATGCATCGTCGTCGGCGCTGATGGCCGCAATTCGACCGTGGCCCGATTGCGCAATCTGCTGCCGCGTCCCGAGCGCGAACGCGTCGCGCTGCAGGCGCACATTCCGCTCCCGCGCGGTTTTGGAAATCGGATCGTGCTGCAGTTTCTGCCGGAAGGTTATTCCGGCCAGGCGCCGGTAAATGATCGTGAGCTGAATCTCTGTCTCGTGGGAACGCCGCCAACGATTTCGTCGCTCCGAAATTGGGCGGAGCGCGAATTCAATCTCCCTGCCGAGCAAGCGTGGCGCACGATCACGCCGCTCACGCGCGCGCCGGTTCCAGTTGCGCACGAAGATTTGTTCTTCATCGGCGATGCGGCGCGGGTGGTTGAACCGTTTACCGGCGAAGGAATTTATTACGCGTTGCGCTCGGGCGAGTTGGCTGCCAATGCGATCGTAAAAATTATTCGCGGAGAAGATCGATCCGCCACAGGACGGGTTCGCCGTGGCGAACAATCTGCAATACGCGAATTCGCTCGCGCTCATCACGCGATGTATCGCGGACGACTTTGGATCAATCGGCTCGCCCGCGCAGCGGTGTTGTCACCAAAAACTGCCTCACGCTTTTTTCAGGTGACGCGATTCA
The DNA here is from genome assembly GCA_030774845.1 of Verrucomicrobiota bacterium. Lineage (GTDB taxonomy): Bacteria > Verrucomicrobiota > Verrucomicrobiia > Chthoniobacterales > UBA10450 > AV40. The sequence goes on along the minus strand of JALYKJ010000210.1, from coordinate 10,991 downwards.
GCCCAGCGATCCTGCGTTCGCTAACGAGAAAAATTACCGGGGCGTTGTAGCGGCGTTTGTATCAAAGGCCGAATTAATTAAACAGGCGCGTGGCACAAGCGCCTCTACAACATCTGCCGCGCCGCCTTGACCGTGTTCGACATCAACATTGCAATTGTCATCGGCCCGACTCCACCGGGCACCGGCGTAATCGCGGCAACTTTCTTTGAAACGCCCTCGAAATCTACGTCGCCGACGAGCCGATAACCGCGCTCGTTGGTTTTGTCTTCAAGGCGGTTGATTCCGACATCAATCACCACCGCGCCTTCGCGAACGTGTTCGGTCTTCACGAAGTGCGCGCGTCCGATGGCCGCAATCAGAATGTCAGCCGAGCGCGTGATCTCTCCGAGATTTTTGCTCCGCGAATGTGCAATGGTCACGGTCGCGTCGCCGCCTTTACCTTTTTGCAGCAGCAGCAAGGCCACCGGTTTTCCAACGATCATGCTACGGCCAAGAACGACGACATGGGCGCCGGCGATGTCGATCTTGCTTTCGATGAGGATTCGTTGAACCCCAAGCGGCGTGCACGGAACAAAGCCGGTTGGGTCGCCCATCGCGAGCTTGGCCACATTGAGCGGATGAAAACCATCCACGTCTTTGCGCGGATCGAGCGCGCGCACAATCGCAGCTTCGTCGATTTGTTTCGGCGGCGGCGATTGGACCAGAATACCGTGAACCTTGGGATCGCGATTCAATTCTTCGACCCGCTCAAGCAATTCGCTTTGAGGCGTTGAAACCGGGAGCTCAAGTTTGACCGAATGCAAGCCAAGCTCGCGACTCATCTTGTCCTTCGATCGAACGTAGGTCCGCGACGCCGGATTATCGCCGACAAGAACAACCGCGAGTCCCGGTGTGATGCCCTTGGATTTCAGCTCTGCGATCTGGGTCCGAAGATCGACATAAACTTTTTCGGCAATCGCGCGGCCGTCGATCAGATTTCCCATTGCACGAACTTAAATGAGTCAGCGTCGCTCAACCAGCGACATCATCGCATTCTCAAGACGCAATCGCTCGCTTTCAAATTCTTCGGGCATAGATGTCGATCTTATCTCTTGCGGCTGGCCGATGATCACGCGCACTTTTGAAAAAGGCCGCGGAATAATGAACCGGTCCCAGCTTTTCACGCGCCAGCAGCTCGAATATTCCATGTTGATCGGAATGACCGGGGCTCCGGTTTTCTGGGCCAGGAAAATGATTCCCGGTCCCAGCTCATAAGCAGGACCGCGTGGACCATCCGGGGTGATCACAACGTCACGCCCACGGGAAAGCACGTCGCTGAGCTGAAGCAGTGCACTCGCACCAAGTCGCGAACTCGAACCGCGGACGATGTCAAAGCCGAATCGGCGAATCGCGTCGCTCAGCAGGTCGCCATCGCGGCTGGCACTGATCAAGGCTGCGCCACTGCGATTGGCTAAGAAGCGCCGCAGGACGGACGGAAAAATCAGCAAGCGATTGTGCCAAAGTGCGCCGATGTAATTTTCGCGAACTGGTTTTCCGACAATGCCGGCGCGATCCTCGATCTCGTAGCGCAAAGTGCGCTCCCAGATTTTTAACAAATAAAATCCAAACGCGATCAACCATCGCGCCAGCCGACCTTCGATCTTCAAGGTTTCTTGCGCGCGCGGCGGCGCGGAGTTTCATCGGCCCAGCGAAAGGCGCGCGCACTTGGCAGGCCGATTTGATCGAGAATCCGCCACACTACCGTGTCCACAACATTGATAACCGAGGTTGGGCGGCTGTAGAAAGACGGGATCGCCGGCAGCACAACCGCGCCCGCTTCCAGGAGTGTGACGATGTTGCGGGCGTGAATCAGATTCCAAGGCGTCTCGCGTGGAACGACGATCAATTTGCGGCGCTCCTTCAAAAAAACATCGGCCGCGCGCAGAAGCGCAGTGTCGCTCGAGCCGGATGCGATCCTTCCAATCGTCGCCATCGAGCACGGAACGATCACCATCGCGTCAAATCGGGCAGAGCCGCTGACGAACGGAACGTTGAGGTCGTTCTCAGCGTGTTGCGCGATCGCTTTTGGAATCTTGAAAGCACCCAGCTCCTGCTTCGCGACTTGTTTCGCATGGCCGCTCAAGATCAGATGAATCTCGTGCGCAGCAGGATCGATCTGATCGAGCAATCGCTGTAAATAGATCGAACCGCTGGCGCCGGTGGCGGCGATGACAAGTTTCATCGGCGAAGAGTTTGAATTTAATCGGTTAAGGGGGCAATAAGATACACGATGGTTAAGAAACTGTTACATACTCGCTACCGGGTGAAAGATCTGGAGAAGACGGTAGCGTTTTATAAAGACGTGCTAGGACTCCAAGAAACGCGACGGCACACGTCCGGCCGCGGATCGCAATTGGTTTTTCTGAAGGCACCCGAAAGCGAAGAGGAAATCGAACTCTGCAAATTCGACGAGAGTGGCCCGGTAATCGTTGGTCCGGACCTGACTCATCTTGCATTTGAAGTGGACGATTTGGAAAAATTCGCGCGCGAAGCGGCCCGGAAAGGTTACCCGCTGTCCGATGGCCCACACAAAACTTCCGGCGGAAGCGCCATCGCGTTCATCGATGCGCCGGAAGGTTACGAAATTGAACTGATCCAGCGCGGCACGGATTTGTAACCACAGCTTGCGCGCATTCAAACTTTATCGCTAATTTGCCGCCCATGAAGCGCTGGTATCGTGTCGGGTTTGCCTGTTGCGCCGTCGGCCTTGCTCTCTTGTGCCTCGCGGCCGAGCCGACTACGATCCCGCCGGAAGACGAAAATCCGAACGCGGTCAGACCGACCGGAGTATCGCCGCATCGATCGAGCTCGAAGCGAACGCATCACGCGACGGCAAAGCATCGCGAATCTGAAGAACCGATTCCGACGCAGACTGTGCCGGGCTCGATTCCGAAGACCGGCGCGAGTTCGGTCATCGTGATCGACGTTCATAGCGGCGAAGTTCTCTACGAAAAAAATCCGGACCAAATCCGAGCGCCGGCGAGCACGACGAAGCTGCTCACGGGATTGATCGTCGCTGAAAGCGGCAACCTAGACCGGCCGGTGACGGTGCAACAGGTCGATACTCTGGCCGAGCCAGTGAAACTGAACATCAAACCCGGCGACACTTATCAACGAATCGATCTCCTGCGCGCGTTGCTTGTAAAAAGTCCAAACGATGTCGCGCGTTGCCTGGCGCGCGATAATTCCGGCAGCATCGAAGCGTTCGCGGAGCGGATGAACCAGCGCGCGTTCGCGCTCGGGGCCAGGAATTCGCATTTCGTGAACCCGAATGGACTGCCGGATGCAAGGCAATATTCTACCGCGCGCGACCTGTCGACGATCGCGCGGGTGGCGTATGCGAATTCCACGATTCGTTCGATCGTCTGCCTGCCGCAGCTTGTTTTTCGTTATGCGAACGGCCGCACTCGCGAATTGGAAAACACCAACCAACTTTTGAAGCGATTGCCCTACTGCAATGGGATGAAAACTGGTTACACCGAGGCCGCCGGAAAATGTTTGATCGCGAGCGGTTCGCGACCGGGCAAAGACATCATCGTGGTTGTACTGGGCGACAGCCACTCCGGAGTCTGGCGCGACGCGGGCGCGCTCCTCGCCTGGGCACTTTGGAATCCGTCGGCCGGATGAGCGACATCTACGCGCGGCAACTCGAAGCTCTCCGCGCGCATTCGTTAGATCGGCATCTACGCGAGATTCGCAGTTCGCAGGGAACTGTTGTCGATCTTGACGGCAAACAACTAATCAACTTTTCCTCAAACGATTACCTCGGACTCGCGAATGACCCACATTTGCGCGAGGCAGCGACGAACGCGATCGCCGACTTTGGTGTCGGCGCGGGCGCGTCCCGATTAATTAGCGGGACACATTCGCCGCATGTTCGTCTGGAAACCGCATTGGCAAAATGGAAAGGAACTGAAGCGGCGCTCTGCTTTAGCAGCGGTTACGCAGCGGCGCTCGGAACAATTCCGGCTCTGGTTGGCAAGAACGACATCATTCTGCTCGACAAATTGTGTCATGCATCGCTCATCGATGGCGCCAAGCTCAGCGGTGCGACCTTGCGCGTTTTTCCCCACAATCATCTTGGCAAACTGAAGAGTCTTCTCGAATCGGGTTGCCGAAAGAATTGTGCGGCGCGCATTTTGATTATCACGGAATCCGTCTTCTCCATGGATGGCGATCGCGCGCCGTTACGCGAGATCGTTGAATTGAAAAAGAACTTTGGCGCTCAATTGTTTTTGGATGAAGCACACGCCGTTGGCGTGATCGGGCGAAACGGCCGTGGTCTCGCGGCCGAGGAACATTTGAGCCCGGAGGTCGATGTTCAAATGGGAACGCTCAGCAAAGCGCTCGGTGTGAGCGGCGGCTATATTTGCGGATCGCGAAACATGATTGAGTGGCTCATCAATCGGGCGCGCTCGTTTATTTTTTCAACCGCGCCACCGCCGGCGCTGGCAGCGGCGGCAAACGCGGCCGTTGATTTTCTTTCGTCAAACAAAGGTGAAAAGCGGCGGCAGCGGTTGTGGCGCAACATCAACATCTTGGCAGAAGAGCTTTCGGTTTGTCCTCTCAGCGCGATTGTTCCGTGGATTATCGGGGGTGAAGAGGCGGCGCTGGCCGCGGCGCGAAATCTTCAAGACAAGGGATTCTTTGTGCCGGCAATCCGCTATTCAACAGTAGCAAAAGGTTCCGCCCGATTGCGGCTGACCGTTTCAGCGGCGCACGAAGAAGTGCAACTGCGGTCGCTGGGCGCCACGATAAAGCAGGTCGCGAAAAATAAACTAGCCTAACCGCCGACGCTTCGCGCTTACGGCGTGCGCGATGATGCCCAGTAGCGAAGCAACGGACTCGGCATCAATGCCGGATTCTGATCGACGGTGGCCGGAGCATCGGCCGGAACATCTTCTGGACCTTCGGCCGGGGGCGCGGGCTCTTCGCCTGGCGTGCCGGGCTCGGTCGCATTGCTCGTGTACTTGGCCATTAGACGCTGCTCGAGCGTTTGGTTGGCCGCCGTTGTTTGAGACGTGGTCGAACAAGCTGGCAGGAACGCGAGGCTGAGCAGGCAGAAGGCGATTTCGATTTTCATTGGACTCTGAAAGCTAGTAGTAGCGACGCTTTTATAATTACTATAATCCGGCTGCGAATAGCAAGCACTTTTTCCCCTCATAAAAACCGGCCTAAAAGCGGCCGAAGCTTCTCCGCCATCGCCTTTGGCCAAAGCTTCCGTTCTGTCACCAGGGCATTGTCCAGAGAACGATGTTCCGCCCAATCCGGCTCGGCCGGAATGCGCGGAATTACTTCGACCAAGACTCTCTTCGCCGTCTCGGCATTTGCGGTCAGGTGGCCGAACACGGTTTGCGCCGAAACCGGCTCCTCTTCCACTTTCCAGCAATCGTAATCAGTGATCATCGCCATTGTGGCCAGCGCGATTTCCGCTTCACGGGCCAATTTTGCTTCGGGCAAATTGGTCATGCCGATAACGTCAAAGCCATTTCGCCGATTTAACTCGGACTCCGCCCGCGTCGAAAATGCGGGTCCGTCCATGTTCACATAGGTGCCGCCGTTGTGAACTGTAACTCCAACCTTTTTCGCCGACTCGGCCAACAGATTCCGCAACTGCAGGCTGATCGGTTCGGCAAAAGAAATGTGCGCGACAATGCCTTCACCGAAAAACGTGTGGCTGGCGCGCAAACTCGTTCGGTCGTAAAACTGCGACGGCAGCAAAATATCGCGCGGTTTGTATTTTTCCTGCAAACTGCCCACTGCGGTGACGGCAATGATCCAGCGGACGTTAAGCGACCGCAGCGCGTAAATATTCGCGCGGTGATTGAGTTCGTGCGGAAGAATCCGGTGACCGCGGCCATGTCGCGGTAAAAAGTAAACCTGCCGTCCGCTGATGTTGCCGCCAATCAGCGGATCAGACGGCGAACCAAACGGCGTCTCAATCTTTTGCTCGGTGGCGTCGCGCAATTGCTCCATCTGGTACAAACCACTTCCGCCGATGACGCCGATCGCTGGAGCGTTTTCTTTCATTCGCGACCTGATTTAATCGGAAAGATCGATAAGTTGAAAAGCCGATAATCTCGCCGTGGCGAAGGCTGACGGGCAGTGTATTATTTCGCCCGCCGATGCCCAAGTTTTTCATTAAAACCTACGGCTGCCAGATGAACGAGCGCGACTCGGAACAGGTAGCGCATTCGCTGATCGCGCGGGGCTACGAACGCGCCGAGACCGAACGAGAAGCGGACGTCGTGTTGCTGAATACTTGCAGTGTCCGCGATATGGCCGACCAAAAGGCGCTCGGCAAGATGGGGATGCTCGGCCGCATCGCCAATGAGCGTCCGCATGTTGTTTTTGGTTTTCTCGGCTGCATGGCACAAGCGCGTGGAGCTTCGTTGCTGAAACATTTGCCGCACGTCGATCTTGTCGTTGGCACGCAAAAGTTTCATCGGGTCGCGGATTATGTAGACCACGCATTGGAAAGAAAACGGACCCGCGCGATGGACGATCCACGCTTCTCGATTGTTGATATCGGTGAGGAAGCCGGTTCGCAATCGACGATTCGGGAACAAGGACTCGCGCCCAAACAGGCAACCGCGTTCGTCTCGATCATGCAAGGCTGCAACATGCACTGCACGTTTTGCATCGTTCCGCAGACCCGAGGCGCTGAGCGCAGCCGCACAATTGACGAGATTGTCGCGGAAGTCCGCGAACTTGTTTCCCACGGCGTGAAAGAAGTGACGTTGCTCGGTCAAATCGTAAACCTCTACGGCCGCCACGAATTTCCCAAGATCGACGGTAAGAGTCCATTTGTGCAATTGCTCGATGCCGTCCATGAAATTGACGACCTGGAGCGACTTCGTTTCACCTCACCGCATCCGATGGGATTCCGCGAAGATTTGATCGACGCCTACCGGCGTTTGCCAAAGTTAGTCGATCATCTTCATCTGCCGGTGCAATCGGGATCGAACAAAATCTTGAAAGCAATGCACCGCACTTACACAGCCGAGAAATATGTCGATCTTGTTCGATGCGTTCGTCAGGCCCGCGAGGGAATCGCAATCACCACGGACATCATCGTCGGATTCCCGGGTGAGACGGAGGATGATTACAAGCAGACGCGTGCTTTGGTCGAAGAAATCCAATTCGACAATGCATTCGTGTTTCGATATTCGCCTCGGCGCGATACGCCGGCGGCGAAAATGGTGGACCAAATCGACGAAAACATCAAAGCACAGCGCAATCATGATTTACTCGAACTTGTGAACGAGTCGGCGCGTCGCATCAATGAACATCTGGTGGACCGAACTTTGGAGGTGCTGTGTGAAGGGCCGAGCAAAACCAATTCGTCGCGTCTGATGGGACGCACCCGCACAAATAAAATCACGCTCTTTGAAGGCTCCGATGAACTCGCCGGCGCGCTGGTCGATGTTCGGATCGAACGCGCCACCGGATTCAGCCTTTACGGAACGCCGGTATCCGAAGAATGCCGGAATGGCTGCGTTCGACCAAACGATTTCGTCTCAACGAGATAAGCGAATCGATGGCGGCCGACGCCATATTGGTAATTTCAAACAAAGCGGCGCCGGTCTCTTTTCTGGCGCGCGACGGCACTGAGGTTTTCTTTTACGCCCCGTTGATCGGCATATTGGTCGCGGTCGCATTTCTTGCGCCGCAAAACGGGATTGCCTGGTTTGGCAGAATAGAACGCGCTTTTGCGCGCCTCAGCCGGAACCCAACAAGAACTGTCGTCATGATTGGCTTGGTTTCCCTGTTGGTTATCGTGAGTTTAACGGGAATAGCCGGTGTGCCGGTGCCGAAGGTGGATGACGAATTCAGTTACCTTTTAGCGGCTGACACGTTCGCGCACGGGCGTTTAACCAACCCAACGCATCGGATGTGGATGCATTTCGAAACTTTTCACACGATTCAACAGCCCACCTATGCTTCTAGATATCCTGCCGGCCAGGGGTTGATCCTCGCGCTCGGACAGATCCTCGGACATCCGGTCATCGGCATTTGGCTGAGCGCGGCATTCGCTTGCGCTGCGATATGCTGGATGCTCATGGCTTGGTTGCCGGCCCGTTGGGCGATCATCGGTGCGCTCCTGGCCGTGGTTCATCCCGAAATTTTATTTTGGAGTCAGCGCTATTGGGGTGGCAGTCTGACCCTTGCCGGCGGCGCACTCGCGCTTGGCGGTTTTCGTCGGCTCTTAGACGGTCGCGATTCCGAACTCCGGCCGCGTGTGCGCGACGCAGCGCTGATGAGCTTGGGAATGTCGATCTTAATTCTTTGCCGGCCATACGAAGGCGGCGTTTTGATTTTCATCTTAACCGCAGGTTTGCTCATTGCGTCGTTCGTCCGAAATAAAAAATCTCAAGCTCTAGCGATCGTCCGTGTTGTGTGGCCTATCACGCTCGGCCTCGTAATTACAATCGCTTGGATGGGCTATTATAACTGGCGCGTGACCGACAATCCATTTCGAATGCCGCAGCAGGTCTACGTAGCTACCTACAACGCGGCCCCGGTTTTTTTGTGGCAAACGCAACCGACGACGCCCGTGTATCGCCACAAACAAATGCAGGATTTCCACATGGGCTGGGAGCTCAGGCACTACACGAAACAGCAGAACTTCATCGGTTTGATTAGCGGCGCGCTCGAAAGATTCTCCAGACTACTCCGGAGCACATTTCGCCTCTGGCCGATGCTGTTGGCGTTTCTGGCGATACCGTGGGCACTAAAAGACAAATGGACGCGCGCGGCGTTGTTCATCTGGATTTTGTTTACGCTGGCGCTGCTTCAGGTCACTTGGACCTTTTTCCACTATGCGGCGCCGGCGTTCGCATTGTTTTTTGTAGTTGCGGTGCAGTCATTGCGTCATTTGCGCGTCTGGCACTGGCACGGGAAGCCTGTTGGACTGTTTCTTGCACGCGGTTGCGTAATCCTCAGCATCCTGTCGTTGCCGCACACATTTTGGAGCGTCGCTCAACAAAATCGTTATCCGCGCCGATCTCAGATTGAATCAAAATTACGACGCGAAGGAGGCAAGCATCTCGTTGTCGTCCATTACGCGCCCGAGATTAACAATCCGGTAGAATGGGTTTACAATGCCGCCGACATAGATAACTCTCAGATCGTTTGGGCCCGTGAACTGGACGCGACCCAAAACCGCGAGCTGCTCAATTACTTCAAAGATCGACGCGCATGGATGTTACAAGTCAATAACCGCGGAACGCACCTGGTGCCTTATCCATCCTCGTCAAATTTATAATTTTTCTTGCCCATGATTTACGCCTTGTCATTGCAAAGTGGTGGTTTCGCCGCGGGAATCGGTCTAATCCTTTTAAGTTTGCCCGGATTGGTCAAACCGAAGCCGGTTCAAGACTGGCTAAAACGCTTTCCGCGCTCTTTCATCGGCGGCGTTGTGCTTCTGACGTTGACCTTGGTCTGGTCGTTCTGGTTGCTGGCCACAATGGAGATGGGCGAGTTCTCCAGCTTTCGCAGTCCGCTGATGATCCTGCTCCCGATTGGTTATGTGCTCGTCCTGCGATTCGTCGAAGAATTTCTCGCGGTTCGCGCGCTCGGCATTCTTTGCTTGCTTGCCGCCGAACCACTTTTGGAAGCCGCTTTCTTCCGCTACGAAACCAGCCGCTTGTTCCTGACGGTGTTCGCCTACTTGCTGATCGTCGCAGGTCTTTTTTGGGTGACGATGCCATACTTACTGCGCGACCTGATCAATTGGAGCGCGCACAGCAACACGCGCTGGCGCACGGTGCACGGTATCGCGGCGGCTTACGGTCTGGCGATTCTCGGCTGCGCCTTCACTCAATATTAATCTCGCGAGTTGAGGCGGATTCTTGTCATTCGCGGCGGCGCGATCGGCGATTTCATTCTCACTCTGCCGGCGCTGAAAGCATTGCGCGGCGCCTATCCAAACGCGCACATCGAAATTCTCGGCTACAAACACATCACGGCGCTTGCTGAGAATCGCTTTTATGCTCAACGCGTTCGCTCGATTGAATCAGCGCTGCTTTCGCGATTCTTTGCCAAAGACGCAGATCTGCCGCCAGAACTGGCGAAATATTTCGCCGAGTTCGATCTGATAATGAGTTATCTCTACGATCCCGATTCAATCTTCGAAGACAATTTGCAACGCAGCGGCGCGCGAAAAATCACTCGTGGCCCGGACAAAATCGATAACCGCTCGCACGCAGTTCGCCAACTGGCGCAGCCCATCAACGAGCTCGGCGTCTCAATTTCGGATTTCGCGCCAAAACTTTACCCTTCAAGCGAAGATCGACATCGTGCCCGAGAATTTCTCGCCGGATTGGCGGCTCCGATTGTGGCGTTTCATCCCGGAAGCGGGAGCGAAAAGAAAAATTGGCCGCTTCAAAATTGGATTGAGCTTGGAAATGATTTCCTCCGCAATTCCGCCGGCTCGCTCCTGATCGTCTCCGGTGAAGCCGACGAACATCAAACTCAGCAGCTCGAATCGGTCTGGCAAAATCCGCGGGTTCGATTCGCGAAACATTTGCCGTTACCCGATCTGGCGGCTGTGCTTGAGGAAACGATCTTTGTCGGGCACGACAGCGGTATCTCGCATTTGGCCGCGGCCGCCGGCGCAACCTGCATTTTGCTATTCGGTCCCACCGATCCGGCGATTTGGGCGCCTCTCAATGACAACGCGTACGTGATTCAGGCTCCAGATGGAGACTTAAAGCGCCTTGATGTCGATCTTGTGCGTGCCGCGTTCACTCAAGAACTGATGCGCATCGGCATCAGCACATAAAGAAACGGCGTCTGGATTTTCAAAACGCCGGGGCTCATCTCGTCGATGAGATCGAGAAAAACTTCGTCCTCGGTCAAGTTGCGCAACGGCGCCATTAGAAATTCCGGATTGAAAGCGATCGAGAAATCGCGGCCTTTGTATTGCACCGGCAGCGACTCCTTGGCTT
>JALYKJ010000209.1 GCA_030774845.1 Verrucomicrobiota bacterium | reverse complement strand
CCTTTGTTGAGGCCAAAATTTCTGAATTGCTCGCAGCTGGTTTGTTAAGTGAAAAGACGCCGGCGACATTCGGAAAGGTCCGAAAGATCCGGCCAAGCCAACGATCGGGCCGAACAAATGGATGTATTGGAACGTGCATCTCGATGGGCTGGAGCGGATTCACGACCTCATCGTCGAGCGCGAAGGCGTCTTTAAGGAATGTATTCTCGCCATCAAGATGGCGAAGCTGCTCGGCTATCAGGTCGCGACCAATACGACGATCTACAAAGAGACCGACATGAATGAGGTCGAGCAGATGTTCGATTATCTTTCCGATCTGGGCGTGGATGGCCACACCATTTCGCCCGGCTACGAGTACGATGCGGCCAAGAAGGACATGATCAAGCGACTCAACTTGCAGCCCGAGAATTTCTTTCTCACTCGCAAAATGACGGTCGAGAAGTTCAGCAAGATCGAGGAATGGATGCAACGTTACACATTCTTCGGCACACCGATTTATTTCGAATTTCTTGCCGGCCATCGCGACCTGACCTGTTCGGCCTGGGCGATTCCGACCCGAAACATTCGCGGTTGGAAAGGCCCGTGCTACTTGATGACCGACGCCCATTATTCGAGCTATTCCGAATTGCTGGAGAAGGTGGAGTGGGAGAAATACGGCGTGGTTGACGGCGTGGCGCGCGATCCGCGTTGCGAGAATTGCATGGTGCACTGCGGGTATGAACCGACGGCGAGCCTCGGTTTGCAGGCGAAGCGCGGCGATACTTGGAAGACGATCAAGTTTAATTTCGGACCGAAACCGAAACCGACGGGACGCGGCAGCGAAACGCTCGCCTTCAACGGCGTCAGTTGCGGAAACGGCCACAAAACTGGCAAACATGCCGAAGTCGACGCCGCACAAGCGTCGTAACAGCGACAATCACTCGGTCGACATTGTAAGATTGACATCTCGGTGAGTTCGAAACGAAACGTCATCGCATTGCCAAGCGCAGCTCCGGAGCGGGCGGAACCGTTTTTGGCGACTGATGCGGAAATGTCGGACGCGATCGGGCGCGCGCAGCAGAATCTCTTGCGGCAACAACGTCCGGACGGCCATTGGTGCGGTGAATTGCTGGTCGATAGCACGCTTTGCTCGGACTTCATGCTGTTCATGCACTGGCTGGGCGAGATCGACGTTTCTCTTCAGGAACGCTGCGCCCGTCATATTTTGAAACGGCAACTGTCGGATGGTGGCTGGAATATTTATTTCGGCGGCCCGAGCGAGATCAATGCGTCGGTCAAAGGCTACTTCGCACTTAAGCTGGCTGGTTATTCGACGGATCTGCCGTTCATGCGCAGAGCGCGCGAGAACATTCTGCGTCTCGGCGGCATCCCGCGGATGAATACATTCAGCAAACTTTACCTCGCGCTGCTTGGCCAATTCCCCTGGAAATATCTGCCGACCATTCCGGTGGAAATGATTTTGCTGCCGAGGTGGGCGCCGTTCCACATTTACAAAATGTCGTCCTGGAGCCGGGCGATGTTGATTCCGCTTGCGATAATCAATCATTTCAAACCGACGCGCTCATTGCCGGGCAACAAACAACTGCACGAACTTTATCCGCTTGGCACCGAGCAGAGCGATTTGCGATTGCCGCGGAGCGAACGCTTTTGGACCTGGCGAAACTTTTTCCTTCGCCTCAACGATGTTCTGAAAATCTTCCATCCGCTGCGGGTCCGCCCGATGCGGAAACGCGCGCTCGAAGAAGCGGAGCGCTGGATGCTGGAACGAATCGGGCAAGGGAGCGACGGTCTGGCGGCGGTTTACCCGGCAATGCTCAACTGCATGATCGCGCTGCGAGTCCTCGGTTATTCGAAAGATCACCCGGCCTACAAAAAAGCTGCGCAAGATTTCGCGGGCTTGTTTGTCGATGATCCCGAGGATTTTCGCATTCAACCGTGTCTGTCGCCGGTGTGGGACACAGCGATCACGTTGATCTCGCTGGCCGAATCGGGTTTGCCGGCCGAAGATCCGTCGCTGCGTCGCGCGGCGAAATGGCTGCTCGACAAGGAAGCGCGAATTCGCGGCGATTGGGCGTTCAACAATCCACACTCGGAAGCGAGCGGTTGGGCATTCGAATACAACAATGTTTATTACCCCGACGTCGACGACACCGCGATGGTGTTGATGGCGCTGCGACTCGCCAGGCCAGAGGAGAATTGGGGACTGGAACACGCTTTTCGACGCGCTTTGGATTGGGAGCTCAGTTTTCAATGCCGCGATGGCGGCTGGGCGGCGTTCGATAAAAATGTCACTACGCCGTGGCTCGAAGACATGCCGTTCGCCGATCACAACGCGATTCTCGATCCAACTTGCAGCGATCTGACCGCGCGCACGCTCGAATTACTTGGCTACATTGGTTTCAATCCGAAAGCGCGTTGTGTCCGGGATGCGATTCACTATTTGATCGAAACTCAGGAACCGGACGGTTCGTGGTACGGTCGCTGGGGGGTGAACTATATCTACGGAACGTGGCAGGTGTTGCGCGGGTTGCGTGCGATTGGCTACGACATGACGCAGGATTGGATTTTGCGCGGACGCGATTGGCTGGAGAGCTGTCAGAACGACGA
>JALYKJ010000208.1 GCA_030774845.1 Verrucomicrobiota bacterium | reverse complement strand
TTTCACTCCATGAGTTACACGATCGATGTCTATCGCCGGAAGATCCCGGCGGTTTCGAACATTCTCGATCTTGCCTGCTTCATCGGATTCTTCCCGCAAATGGTCGCCGGCCCGATCGTCCGCGCTTTCGCGTTTCTTCCGCAGCTGCAAACCGTGCGAAGATTTTCCAATGTCGATGTCCGTGGCGCGCTCGTCCTTTTTCTGACCGGCTTCATAAAAAAAGCATGCATCGCCGATGCGATCGCTCCGACGGTGGACCGTTACTTTGCTGCGCCCTGGAATTTCGATACTCCCAGCGCGTGGGTCGGCGTTCTCTTCTACGCCATTCAAATCTATTGTGACTTCTCGGGCTACACCGATATGGCCATCGCTTGTGCGCGGCTTTTGGGTTACGAGCTCACTCTCAATTTTAAATTTCCCTACATCGCGCGCGACATCGCGGATTTCTGGCATCGCTGGCATATCAGTTTCTCCAGTTGGCTGCGCGATTACCTTTACATTCCGCTCGGCGGCAATCGCGGCACGCGTCTCTTCATGTATCGCAATATCATGCTCACCATGATTCTCGGCGGATTGTGGCATGGCGGAGCTTGGACTTTTGTGATTTGGGGCGTGCTTCACGGGCTGGCTTTGGTCGTCCATCGTGAGTGGGCCCGACATACGGAAAAAATTCCGGCCATCCGCGCAGCCATGCAATGGATCGCTTGGCCGCTGACGTTTTTGTGGGTTTGCGTTGCCTGGATTTTGTTCCGCTCGGTCGATCTCCATCACGCCGTCCCCGCTTTGCGCAGTTTTGTTTTGCTCAGCAGCCAGGGCGTCGAACAACTCGGCGCCACGAAACTATGGCTGGTTCTGGCGCTCGGCCTGATCCACTGGGCGAATTCGCGCGGACTTTTTTCCAGCTGGTGGCGACGCGGCCCCGACGCCCTCTTCGCTGCGGGTTACGGTTGCGCGGCGGCGATCGTGCTCTTATCTATTCCGACCAAGTACACGCCGTTTATTTACTTTCAGTTTTAACGGCTCGTTTTTATGCGTAAGAAAATTGTCGCGGCGAATTGGAAGATGAACATGACGCAAGCGGAGTCGGGTCGTTTCATCGAATCGTTGCTGCTCGAACTCGGCGACATCACCGATGTCGAAGTTGTGATTGTCCCGCCATTCACCGCGCTCGCGAAGGTGATGGAAGCGCTGGGTGCTTCGCAGAGCATCAAAGTGGGAGCGCAGAACATGCATTGGGAACCCAACGGCGCGTTTACTGGCGAAATCAGCGCTGCTCTGCTCCGTGATTTGCTGGTGCGTTACGTTGTGCTCGGCCACAGCGAACGCCGCACGTTGTTTGGTGAGACCGACGAAATTGTGAATCGCAAAGTGCGCGCCGCGCACGAAGCGACGTTGCGGCCAATCGTTTGCGTCGGTGAAACATTGGAGCAGCGCGACAAGGGCAATGTGGAAAAAATATTGTCGATCCAACTGCGTGGGAGTTTGAAGGACCTCAATGAAAAGGAACTTCATGAAACGGTCATCGCTTACGAGCCGGTCTGGGCGATCGGCACCGGCCGGAACGCGACCTCTCAGCAGGCGCAGGAAGCGCACGCGTTCATTCGCCACATCCTGCGCGAAATGTCCGACGAATCGACAGCTGACCGCATTCGCATTCAGTACGGCGGAAGTGTGAAACCGGAAAACGCGCGCGATCTAATGACGCAACCAGACATCGATGGCGCGTTGGTTGGCGGCGCCAGCCTCGATCCGCGCAGTTTCGCCCAAATTGTAAAAGCCGCGCGCGACGAAAAGTAATTACCGTTTGATCTCGAGATAAGTGCGGGCCTGCACTTTGTCCGTGCCGGGCTGCAATTCTTCCACGCGCATCTGTTTTAGGAACCAGCGATTGTCGATCTTCTGCGCGGAGATGACTTCGAAGCGCTTCGCGAGTTTTCCGTCCCAAGCATAGGCTTCCATTCGCATCAGCGCTCCGCTCGCCTTGTCGACCCAAATGACGACGTTCCAGTACTCCAAATCCCGGGAAGGCGCGACTAATTGCAGTTTCCAGCAGCTGCGCGTGCGCACCGTTTCGTCTCCGAGCACGCGCGCATTGGACCAGTAAAGAAATTTAAGGGCGAGATCCTCGTAGGTAATGCCGGTGCCGCGAATTTTCTCATTCAACTTCTCCGCCGGAAATTTTTCCGCGCCCTCATCGGTGACGAGATCGAGGCGCGATCCGTTTTCACCGAGGCGCAGTTGCAAGACTTCGTCGGGGTCGGCGAATGAATACCGGATGAGCGATCCAGTTTGAGTGAGGTGAAACGGAATCACTTTTTCGTTCTCGCGCAGCTGGCCATCGAGATCGATTTGCTGTCGCGACTCGAGCAGGCGGACAGAATCGAGAATTTCTTTGGCCGAAGGAGGCGGCGCGCCCAAGATCGACAAGGTGAACGTCAGAGACATGACGAATATCGAATGTCTAATGACGAAGGAATGACGAAATCGAAATAACGAAGAAAGTTTGCGTCGCGCGTTCGTCACTTGAGTAATCGAGTTTGTTTCGTCATTCGTCATTAGTGCTTCGTCATTTACCGCATTTGTTTATTAGAAGGTAGCGATTAAAACTTAGGTGCCGCTTCCTTTTTGGCCATGGACCAAGCCTTATTTCATCTTATCAACGAGCGATGGGCGAGCCCGGCCTTGGATTTGTTCATGGCCGCGGTCAGCGATGCCGACGTTTGGAAACCGCTCCTCATCATCGTCATTTTTGGCGTGCTCATCTTTAGCGGATTCAAGGCGCGGGCCTGCATTTTTTGCTTGCTGATCGCGATCATCATTGCCGAGCCGATCACGAATACATTGAAGACGGCGATCAATCGCAAACGGCCAAAGCACGTCGCTTCGGTCCGCATGGTGCGACTGGAGAAAGGGCGACCGGAGTTCATGTCGATCTTCAAGAAACCGGTCGTGCGCCGTTCGGACGAATCCGACCGGAGGCGCGGCGATCCCTCCTTTCCGTCGGGGCACATGACGAACAATACAATCGCGGCAATCTGTTTGACGCTGTTTTACCGGCGCGGTTGGCTTTACTGGATTTTTGCCGCGCTCGTCGGCTATTCGCGAATTTACTTGGGCGCGCATTGGCCGAGCGACGTGATCGGCACCGTTTTTTTGGCGGCCGCAGAGACATTTTTTGTTTTGGTCGTGCTGGAACTGATCTGGCGATGGGGAGCGCGGCGATGGGCACCAGAAATTTTTGCGCGGCACCCGACTCTGGTTGTTAATCCGGCGGAATGAGCAAGACACGAGCGGTTTGGTTTTTCATCGGAGCGTTAACGCTGATTCGATTGTCGATGTTGGGATCGACCGATCTGGAATTCGATGAAGCGCATTACTGGATGTGGTCAGAGCGGCTGGCGCCTGGTTATTTCAGCAAAGGCCCGGGGATCGCCTTCGCGATTCGCGCGAGCACGGCGATCTTTGGTGCGACCGAGTTCGGCGTGCGTTTTTGGAGTCCGATTCTCGCCGCCGCTACAAGTTTGTTTCTTTTCTATTTTGGACGCCGCTTATTTAGCGAAAGCGTGGGCCTTTGGGCAGTGATCGCCTTGAACGTCGCGCCAATTTTCAACGTCGGTGCCTTTGTCATGACTACTGACGCGTTGTCGGTCTTTTTTTGGATGGCGGCGATGTTTGCGTTCTGGCTTGCGGTTGAAAGGAGTCCGCGATTTTCATTTTACTGGCCGTTGACTGGATTGCTCATCGGTCTCGGATTTCTCAGCCGATACACGAACGCGTTCGAAGTGATTTGTGTCCTCCTCGTGCTCGCCTTTGCCCCGCGGTTACACCAGGAATTCAAGAAACCGGGTTTATATTGGCTGATCGGACTTTTCGCGGTCTGCACGATCCCGCCGATCGTGTGGAACGCGCAGCATGCCTGGATCACGCTCATCCATTTGCGCACACGCGGCAGTTTGACTGACGACGTCGGCTTTCGACCGCTCGAGCCGCTCAAATTTTTTGGTGAGCATTTCCTTTTTTACTCGCCGCTGCTTTTTGCCGCTCTGGTCTGGGGCGTGATCGGCAGCTGGCGCCGAGTGAATCAACAATTCAAAGTGCTATTTCTGTTTTGGTTTGGATTGCCGGTGTTCGGATTTTATTTCTTGCTCTCAATGAACCACGTCGCGACGCCGAACTGGGACGCAGTGTCGTTTCTCAGCTTCGGATTGCTCGCGGTCCATTATTGGTACGAACGAATCGAGACACGCGGCGTAAAAATCTTCGCCAGTGCCGCCGTTCTTCTCGGATTCGTCGTGAGCCTTTTCGCGCTCGATTCCGATTTGCTGCGGAGCGCGGGCTTTCATTTTTGGCGGGGCGATCCGAGCGATCGGCTCCGCGGCTGGAAATCGATGACCGCCGAAGTGGAGCGAATTCGCAACGACTTCGAAGTAAAACTCGGCCAGAAATTATTTCTAATTGCCGACGAACGTCATCGCGCTTCTGAGATTTCGTTTTATTTACGCGACAAACGCGTCGAAGGCCCCGGCCACCCGCCAGTTTATCTCGTCGAATCCCAGGACCTGATAAACGAGTTCTCATTCTGGCCTCGTTACGATCAATTTGTTGACGCGCCCGTTAAACCCGGTCAATCGCCGGACGAAACCTTCACCGAGCAAAAGGGAGAAAATCTCTTTGTCGGGCGCAGCGCGCTCCTGATTCGAAATTACGCGAAGAAGCCGCCACATAATATTCGCGCGGCCTTTGAATCCACCGAACTCATCGGCACAATCGAGTTGCGGCGGTTTGGCGAACATGTCCGCTACTGGCAGGTTTTTCTTTGCCGCCATTATCGCACGCTGCCGTTATGAATCGGACCCTCGCATTGCCCGCTGTCTCTGTCGTGGTTCCCGTGTTCAACGAAGAAGAGAACATGTCGATCTTGCAAACGGAATTGCAGGACGCGCTCGCGGGTTTGGAGTATGAAATCGTTTTTGTCGATGACGGCTCGACTGATCGCAGCGCCCAGAGAATTAAAACCGCGCCGAATGTTCTAATTCTGCAATTCGAAAAGAACACCGGCCAGAGCGCCGCGCTTTACGCCGGTATTGGCGCCGCGCGGGGGCAGACGATTGTGATGATCGACAGCGATTTACAAAACGATCCGGCTGACATTCCGCGGCTGCTCGAAGGAATCTCGCGCGGCGCCGATCTCGTTTGCGGATATCGCGCGAAACGGAAGGACACGATCACAAAACGTCTGACCAGTCGGATCGCAAATTTTGTCCGGAGCCGGTTCACGAAAGATCATGTCCGCGACACTGGTTGCACACTCAAAGCGATGCGCCGCGAATGCGTGAGCGCGCTGGTTCCATTTAAGGGAATGCACCGATTTATTCCGGCATTAATCAAAGGCGCGGGTTATCGGCTGGTTGAAATTCCGGTGAACCATCGGCCGCGCCGGTTCGGCCAGACTAAATACGGTTTCGGAAGTCGCGCACTGCGCGCCACCATCGACATGTTCGGTGTGCGCTGG
>JALYKJ010000207.1 GCA_030774845.1 Verrucomicrobiota bacterium | reverse complement strand
CAATTGTCCAAGACGAGGAGAAGACGCTTGGATCGCAGGTGATCCGCGAGTGTCTCGAGCAGCGAACGCTTCGGCTGTTCGCGAATGCTGAGAGCTTCGGCAGCAAGTTGGGTGACCATGTCAGGATCGGTAACGGGCGCCAATTCCACCAACCACGCACCGTCTGCATATTCAGAGAGTAAGTTGGCGGCAACCCGGAGTGCGAGACGTGTCTTGCCGCAACCGCCAGCACCAGTAAGCGTCAACAACCGGGTATCCGCGAGAAGTTGTTTGATTTCTGTTACCTCCCCTTCGCGTCCGATGAAGCTCGACAACTGCGCAGGCAAATTATTACGCTGGGCTTCCGCCGGTCGCGCCTGCATCTGTTGAAGTTTCCGTGGCATGCTGGGATTGCCCACTTCGTCCGTGTAGAAGTTGACCAGCGAGATTCTGCGGCCGTGTTTTACCTCACACTCGCCGAGGTCGTGTAAGTGCGGGTTCCAGCGCGGAAACGGCGCAAGATCCTCCGCCACGTGTTTCGATAAAAGAATGTGCCCTGCATCGCCGCAATCCATCACCCGCTGCGCGATGTCGATCCCGGCGCCGGCCACATTCGAGCGATCGCTAACATCGACAACTTGATTCACCGGCCCGCTGTGAATTCCCATGCGCAGCCGAATCTCCGGATGAGCTTTCAGTGCCGTCGCGATTTCGATCGCGGTCTGGACGGGCGCTTGCGGATCATCGAAAAACACGAGCAGCATCCCATCGCCCGTCGGAACGCGAATGAGTTTTCCCTCCGCTTCCGCGCGGCGAAACCGCAGCGTGCTTTTCACAATGCGGGTCAGTTCACCCATGACGCGACTCTGCTCGGTGATGAGCAGCGTCGAGTACTCCACCACGTCCATGTTCAAGACGTGCGCGATCTCCACCTTCGGACTTGAATCAGCTTGCACGGCCAAGAGAGATAACTCTCACAGTTTATCTCCTGGATTCCTGGTTTCCAGATTCGAATCCATTTTTATCCGCGTAATCGGCGGTTAACACTAGACAGTAAGAGATTCCTCGGGCGATGTCGCCTTCGCCGAGGCTGTTCGCCAAGGCGATTAGGTCCGCCCTTACATCTTCAAGGCGGCGCGCAGATGCGGGACGAGACGTTTACTAAATTCAACAGAATCACCGGCGGACAAGTGAGACCATTCGGGGCAGTTGAACCCGGAAAGCTCCGGAAAATCGGAATAGTAAATGCCGGGAGCGCCGGTCATTTTTAAGAGTGGATCCCAGGTTTTTGCGCGCGGCGTTTCGCGATCTTCGAGTTCTTTCAATCCGCCGCTATGAGGAAATCGGACGAAAACAATCTTGCCACCGCGGGACCGAATTTTCTCCACCGCCGTCGTGATATCGTGAAAGCGACCTCCGATCGCCTCCCCAATTTTTGCCATGAACTGTTCTTTTGGAATGTAAGTCGGCGGAGGTGGCGGTGTGAAAAGCGGGATCCAAATCTGTTGAATGCGTTTGGCGAGTTCGCTTCCCGGCCGCGCGCATTCCTCGATCATGCGCGCGCGCCGTTCGCGATCGAGCGTTCCGAAGTAAGGCGGAAGGCGCGGCGGGACGAGCGCTCCCGGACGGTTCGGAATGGGCAAACGTTTCAGCAGATCGTCGAGCGTTAGTTCTTCCTGTTTCAGAAATGCGACGTGTTCTTCCAATGGAAAAGCGAGATACTGACTGGCGCGTTGCGCGGGCGTCTCATTGTGAAACCGTTTCACCGCCTTTTCGCCGCGTTCCATCGGCGGCGTGCCGGGAGGCGCAAAAAACAAACGTGGCGTTACGCTGCAAATAATTGTTCCGTGAAAGCTCTCATCCTTCGCCAGGTCAGCGAGCACCGGATAACCGCAGCCGCCGCCCATGGCGAGTTGGATCGGACGCTTTCCTAAGCCTTTTTGAAATTCATCAAGATCGACATCGTACCAACCGCGCGAATCGCCGATTATGACAAGCGACTCCGGCGTGACACTTCGTCGCCTCAGCGTCCAAAGATCTTCGTTATCATTAAGAGTCGGGCCGTAACCGATTGACCGGCAGTACAATTCCCATGCCGCAGTCGCGGCAACGACGACAACAACCACGATGACAGTCATGCCACGCCAAGGCACCGGCGGAATCGGTCGCTCGAATTCGAGCGGCGGGCCGCCGTGGATTTGTTCGGCTCGCGACGGTTTTCGGAAAAACAGCCGCGGAAGACGGAGTCGTTCTTTAAAATTGGAAATAAATGAACGCATTGCTGGTTCCTTGAGTAAGAATAATTGCGCAGGCCATCAGCGCCCACGCGGCAGTCACCGTCCACCGCGGCAAACGCGTCACCGCCGTTTCGATGTTGCTGTCGCGAACGGACCAGTGGACGCTGATCATGCCAACGGTAACGAGGGCGACTTGAAGCATTTCGCGGGTGGAAAGAATTGCGTCTCCGTGCGGGTGTTGGCCGAACATGCCGCCGAGCATTCGGCTGGCGATCGTGAAATCGGCTGCGCGAAAATATACCCAAGCGATACAGACCGCGGCATAAGTGGCGGCGCCGGCGAGAACGCGCGTGGCGAGGTTGTTGGCCCACGCTTTGTCTTCGAACAAAATGCGGCAGACACGTTCGATGACTAAATACGATCCGTGCAACAAACCCCAGACGACAAAAGTCCAGGCGGCGCCGTGCCAAAGGCCACCCAGAAACATGACGATGACAAGATTGAGTGCGGCACGAAATGGCCTGACCTGATTGCCACCAAGCGGAATGTAAAGGTAATCGCGCAGGAAAGTGGAAAGCGAAATGTGCCAGCGTCGCCAAAAATCCGAGAAACCGATCGCGGCGTAGGGAAAACGGAAATTGTCCTTGAGGTGGAAGCCGAGAGTCAAAGCCGCCCCGATGGCACAAGTAGAATAACCGGCGAAGTCGAAAAATATTTGGCCGGCAAATGCGATTACGCCCGCCCAAGAATCAAGCGCTACCAGCGGACCGGCATAACCGAAAACGCGATCAGCCGAGCCGGAAAGCAAGGTATCGGCGAGCACGATTTTCTCGAACAAACCCAAAGTCATCATCGCCGCTCCCCAGAGAAATTGACCCGTGCGCAGTGGCTGCGGCCTGACCAGTTGCGGAAGAAAGTCCCCCGCCCGCACGATTGGCCCGGCGACAAGCTGCGGAAAGAATGAGACCGCGAGAATGAAGTCACGGAGCGACTTCGTGGGTTGCAAAACACCGCGATAAATGTCGAGCGTGTAAGAAAGCGAATGGAACGTGTAAAATGAAATGCCGACCGGGAGCAGAATGTCGAGATGCGGCGGTTGATAGATGATCCCGATGCGCGCGAGGAGCCATTGGAAATTTTGAAGGAGAAAATTTCCGTATTTGAAGAAGCCGAGCATGCTCAGGTTCATGCACACGCTCGCGACCAGCCAGCGGCGTTTTGCATGTCGATCCTTCGCTTTGCCAATTTGCCGACCGAGCCAGAAATCCATTGCGGTGGTGGAGAAAAGCAGCGCGGCAAACGGTGGATTCCATGCGCCGTAAAAAATGTAACTGGCGACGACGAGCAGGTTTTTCCGCAGCGTCCACGAAGCGATGCTCCAGTAGAGCGTGACGACCACTACAAAGAAGACGACGAAAGTGAGCGAATTAAACAGCATGGCGAAAGTGCGATTGAGTTACGGTGCCGGATGCAGCATCGGGTTTACGCGAGCCATATTCAGGCAGGTTTTTTAGATGTTGTTTTGTCAGCCTGCAAGATAAGAACCGCATCGAGTGGCGGCGCGATGTTCTATGACCCCTCACCTCAATCCTCTCCCTGAGGG
>JALYKJ010000206.1 GCA_030774845.1 Verrucomicrobiota bacterium | reverse complement strand
GAATGGGCGCGGGCGATCGAAAAACTTTGGTCACGCAAGCGTTGGATCGCGTGGGAATGGCGCATCGGGCGAAACATTTGCCGAGCCAACTCTCGGGCGGTCAACAGCAACGCGTCGCAGTTGCGCGCGCGCTCGCCGGCAAGCCGGCGATCCTGCTCGCGGACGAGCCGACGGGAAACCTCGATTCCCGAAATGGTGAAGCGGTGATGAATTTGCTCAAGGAACTGCACGCCGGTGGCGCAACCATTTGCATGGTCACGCACGACGAGCGCTTCGCCCAGCATGCCGATCGCACCGTCCACCTATTCGACGGTCGGGTGGTGGAAGACAGCCGGGTCGCGGCCTAACGAAATGTAAAATCGACAATCACCAGCGATTATGCTGAACGAGATCAAAGTGGCGCTGCGGGGCCTGGCGAAGAGTCCCGGCTTCACCGTCATCGCGATCGCAACGCTCGCGCTGGCGATTGGCGCGAACAGCGCCGTGTTCAGTTTGATCAATGCGTTGCTGGTCCGGCCACTGCCATATCAGCAACCGGCGAAGCTCGCGCTGATTTGGGAACAGTTTGCGGCCCAGGGGCTCGACCGAATTCCAGTTTCTCCTCCGGAGTATCTCGACCTCGAAAAGGCCTTTAAAAGCGGTTCTCAGCTCGCGTCGTTCACTTATCAAACATTCAATCTCGGTGCCGGCGATGTTCCGGAACGCATCTCCGGTGCGCTCGTGACGCCGACATTATTTCCGCTGCTCGGCGAGGAGCCGATCAAAGGGCGCACGTTTGCCCGCGCAGAGCAAGGTCAGGGTCACGATGACATGATTGTGATCAGTGAGCGGCTCTGGAAGCGCCGGTTTAATTCCGATCCGTCACTGATCGGCAAATCACTTCTTTTGAATGGTCGCAATTATACCGTGATCGGGATCATGCCGGCCAAATTTGAATTTCCGATTCCACTGTTTGGTGTTCAGGGAAATCAGTTCGCGGAACGCGTCGATATTTGGAAACCGGTCGCGTTCACCCCGACCGAGTTGAAGGATCGCGGTAACCGGAGTTATGGCCTGATCACGCGATTGCGGTCCGATGTTTCACTGGTCAAAGCGCAAGCCGAACTGGATACAATCATTGCAGACTGGATTCGCGCGTACCCTGACAATTATAGCGGAGCGCGTTTCGGGGCTCGAATCTACCCGCTGCAGGACCAGGTTGTCGGTGGAATGCGGACCGGCTTGGCGATTTTGCTCGGCGCGGTGATCTTCGTGCTCCTGATCGCGTGCGCAAATCTCGCCACCATGCTACTGGCGCGGGCGAGCGCACGGGAACGCGAGCTCGCGATTCGAATCGCACTCGGCGCCGGCAGGTGGCGTCTCCTTCGGCAAATGCTGACTGAGAGTGTGTTGCTCGCTTTGGCCGGCGCGGCTGGCGGGGTTATTCTTTCTATCTGGGGACTTGAATTGCTTAAGCAAATTGGCGCGCGCACGGTTCCGCGCCTCGCTGAAGTAAATGTCGATCTTGTTGTTCTTATCGTCACCGCGGTGGTTTCGGTCGGAACCGGAATTCTGTTTGGATTGATTCCCGCGTTCGCGAGTGCGAAGCCGGAATTGACGGAAGCATTAAAGGAAGGCGGCCGGTCGTCGACGACTGGCGCGCGCAGAAATCAGCTCCGCAATTTACTCGTCGTCGCCGAAATCGCGCTCGCGCTTGTTCTTCTCGTTGGCGCCGGGCTCTTACTGAAAAGTTACGCCCGCGTGCAAAATATCGATCCCGGATTTGATCGACACAACGTGCTCACCGCCGAGATAGATCTCCCCGACACGAAATATCCGCCGCGCGGGAGTTCTGACTACAACCATGGTCAGGCGATCATAAATTTCTGGAACGAAGCGTTGCGTCGCGTTCGGCAATTGCCTGGAGTGGAGGCCGCCGGTGGCACAATCGTTCTCCCGCTGAGCGGTTCGAACACCGATTCTTCGTTTGCAATCGAGGGCCGGGCGACTGGTGCCAAGGAGCCAACACCGGACGAGGAACTTCGCACCATCTCGCCTGATTATTTCCGAGTTATTAAGACGCCGCTGCTGCGCGGGCGTTTCTTCGCTGAATCGGACAACATCGACGCCCCCGGTGTTGCGATTATTAACGACGCGCTCGCAAAAAAATATTGGCCGAACGATGATGCGCTCGGAAAGCGAATCACGTTTAGCGATACACGGAAACCCGATCCGAAGTGGCTGACGATCGTTGGAATCGTTCGGAGCATCAGACACCGCGCTCTCGATGTTGATCCGCAGTCTGAGTACTACCTTCCACTCGCCCAAGACCCAGAACGCACCATGGTTCTGACCGTGCGGAGCACGCAGGATCCGCGCACTCTCACCTCCGCCATTCGCCGCGAAATCCAATCGATCGACCCGGATCAACCGATCGCAAATGTTCGCACGCTCGAAGCGGTTACAGCCGACTCGATTGCACCGCGCCGGATGTCGATGGTGTTGCTCGGTGCGTTTGCCGGCATCGCCTTGTTGCTCGCGGGCGTCGGAATTTACGGAGTGATTTCGTATCTGGTGGTGCAACGAACACACGAAATCGGTGTCCGGATGGCGCTTGGCGCACAAC
>JALYKJ010000205.1 GCA_030774845.1 Verrucomicrobiota bacterium | reverse complement strand
ATCGAGGAGAACCGGATCAACATTCTCTATACGGCGCCGACCGCGATCCGCGCGTTTATTCGCTGGGGCGATCAATGGGTGAAGAAACACGATCTCTCTTCGCTGCGTCTGCTCGGCACGGTAGGCGAGCCGATCAACCCCGAGGCATGGATGTGGTATCACAAAACAATCGGCGGTGGACGATGCCCGATTGTCGATACTTGGTGGCAAACAGAAACCGGCTCAATCCTGATCACGCCATTGCCGGGTGCGATTCCAACCAAGCCGGGCAGCGCAACGTTGCCGTTTTTCGGTGTCGATGCCGCGATTGTCGATGCGAAAGGAAAAGAAGTCGGCGCAAATGTCGGTGGAAAATTAGTTATCCGACGTCCGTGGCCGGCGATGTTGCGGACAATTTACGGCGACAACGAGCGTTACCAAAAACAGTACTGGAGCGAATACAAAGGCAATTATCTCACGGGCGACGGCGCGCGACGCGATGAAGACGGTTATTTTTGGATCGTCGGGCGCATCGATGACGTCCTCAATGTTGCCGGACATCGGCTCGGCACGTCGGAGATCGAGAGTGCGCTGGTGAGTCACGCAAAAGTCGCAGAAGCCGCCGTCGTCGGGAGGCCGGACGAATTGAAAGGACAAGGCGTGGTCGCTTTCGTGACCGTAAAAACCGGAGTCGATGCTTCAAACGATTTAAAGGCCGAACTGCGGGAGCACGTCGGCACGCATATCGGCGCGATCGCGAAACCAGACGAAGTGCGCTTTGCCGAAGCGCTGCCAAAGACGCGGAGCGGAAAAATCATGCGGCGATTACTGAAAGAAATCGCGAGCGGCGCGGAAGTTAGCGGCGACACCACCACGCTCGAAGATTTCAATGTTCTGGCGAAACTGGCTGAATCCGAGGAATAGGTAGTAGCAATGAGTTTCATACGCACGGGTCTGCGCGAGATTGGATTGAAAATCCGGCGGCAAAGAACGCGCATGATATTGCGGCACGAGAAGCGGTTGCTGCAAAAAAGCGAGATCGTTCTCGGGCGCGAAGGAACTTCGCAGGCGGCGAATTTTCCCGAATTGCGGAACGAAATCGTGGCCTTGAAGAAACTCGAGCAGGAACAAAAAGAAGTCGCACTTCGGATCGCGCAAATCGAAGAGGGCATCAAAAAGATCGAGGCACAGCGGGAAACGAACGCCAAAGAACAGAGCGAAGCGATGGCGAAGTTGGAAGCGGAGAAGAAGCCAATCTTGCGGCGTCGTAATGACGCTAAGAGCGCAGCAGAGTTGTGCGAGCGCGAAGTAAACGCGGTCGAGCGGCGGATTCACGAGAACGACGCAGTCGACCAGGAATTGTTAAAAAAATTGTCCGAGCTCCAAGCGCTCACGCCGCCGCCAGCAGATTTGGAAACGCAAACTGGCAGCATTAGCGCGCGGCGCGCTCGGTTGCCGGAAGAACGCGCCGAATTGGTCCGCGCCCGACTCGGCAGCACCGACGCCACACGGATCGCCAAGGAAAAACTCGCCGCCGCTGAAGAAGAACTTTCCGCAATCGAAAAGAACATTGCGAAAGTGCGCTGCGAATATGAAGCCCGTGACAAAGGTTTCGCCGATAACATTCGCGTCCAGCAGGACGCCGTCCGCGAAGCCAGACAACATCATCAAGTTGTTGAAGAGCGAAAAAACCCAGCTTATCTCAACATTGGACGGCATCTCGCGTCACAAGGCATCGCTCCGCCGAATGCGCCGCATTTGCTCGACGACGTGCGCAAACACCGCGTGGCGGTGGATCGACATCAGCAACACAACGACGAGCTCGCGTTGCTCTCCCGGAGCATCGACAAACAAGAGCTGCGGCAATTTTATTTCAGCGTTGTTTCGGTGATCGCGCTGCTGGCAATTATTTTGCCGCTGGTTGCGAAATCGCCGCGCAAACGCGAGTGGCTGCCGCAACAAACCGAGGCGATTCTATCGATCAATACCGAACAATTTGAGCGCGACGATTTGCCGAAACGCTGGCAGAAGGAGCAGGCCGATGTTTGGCAGAACGTTTGGACGGGACTGATCGGCCCGGCCGCGCACGTGCCGGCGCTGAATCTGTCGCGAGACACGCTTCAAATCACCCGGGCGGCGACGAGCTCGGACATCGGGACCGTTCGCGAATTCATCCTGGTTGAAAATCGGGGCGACGTTTCGCAAATCATCCACTCGGCGCAAAGCGACAAAGAGTTTCACAGGCGGACGGTTAGCGGTCTGCCCGTGTGGGAAAAATCTGATCTGGCGCTCGCGCGCGTCGGCCCCAGCACACTCGCGGTCGGGAGTTCGAGCGAAGTGGATGAACTGGTCCGTGTTCGACTTGGCATCGATCTCGATCTGAAAATTACCGGACAGTTGTTCGACCGGTTCCAGGCATTGGACCGCGAGAGCGCGCTGCGATTGATCTCGCGTAGCCCGCCCGATTTGCCGCGGATGTTTCACCCGATTTTCACGCCCGAATTGCTGGAGAGCTCACAGTTACTAGGGCTCGCCTTGACGCTGCAAAATCCAGTTAAAGCGCGCTTGTTTTTAAAGGTGAAATCTCCGGAATCCGCGTCGGAACTCGCGCGCAATTTGCACAACGAGCCGCAACGCTGGTTGCGTCTGCAAGATTCAAATCTGATGCTCTACGCCCAGCCGCCGGAAATTACGCGACAAGCGGCCAACCTCGAGCTGCATTTCAACGTGCCGGAGGAGACCGCGCGCCTTCTCCTGCAGCGCGTCGCAAAAACCGACATCGCCACCTCCGTTGCTGGCGATTGACCCCGAAAGCTTTCGGGGTTGATTGCCAGCGCCAGTTTGCGCTTATAATGCCGGCCCAATGGCTCGCCACCTGATTTTCACGATCGTCTTCGCTGCCTCGATGTTGATCTTGCAGACGTCCCGTGGGGCCAATCCGGAGATGGTCGACATTGCGAAGGTCGATCCAACGATTGTGATCGACTTGCGCTACGCGACCGAGCGCAACGTGACCGGACACGCGTTGTATCCGCCTGGCACGCGCGCTCTGATTTTGCCGAGCGTCGCGCAACAGCTCGCCGGTGCGCAAAGTTATCTCAAGC
>JALYKJ010000204.1 GCA_030774845.1 Verrucomicrobiota bacterium | reverse complement strand
AACGAGACGCTCTACCAACTGAGCTATACCCCCGAAGTTTCCGACTGCCGAGCTTAAGGTGGAGAATTCGGATTGAATTTCAAGCCGAGGCCCACCCGTTTTGCCACCCTGATGATTCTCTGTCAGTCCATTCCTGTCCAGAAAAGTTAGAGTTGAGCGATGTGAGAATCGGCGGTCACGTCCAGCCCATTGGCGGATTAGAATCTTTATCGGGTAACGCAAATTCCTAATGTATTCGCGGTCGCGTACATTTTATCAGCCAAGGTGTTTTCCTCGCCTTCATGGATTTTCTGACTGGTGCGTCATTTCGTTTGCTTGAATCGCGCGCAAAGCGACGGGTCAGCCGCGAACAGCGCTTTGGAGCGGACGATGCGCGCGCCTAGCTCAAGAAAACATTCCCGCAGTGCCAGTGTAAAAAACGGCGAATCATCAGGGCGCGGATTAAACTGCAGAAACATGCGGCCGCCCGGCTTCAAAAATCGGGTCCGGATATCGTTGACAAAAAACTTCCAGTCTGCCGCGCCCCATTCGCCGCCGGGCAAATTTTTCGGCCATCCTGTGAGATGAAAACAAACACGGGTCGCCACGACCAAATCAAATTTTCGACCGAGATCGGGAAGTGGAACCTGCGCCTCGATAAGAGACACAACGCGCGGCACGTTGAGAAGCGCGAGGGTCTCGCGGTAGAGCGGTTCGGCGTCCGCATCGAGACCAATCCCATCGTGTCCAAATAATCGGCAAATGTAAATGAAATAACCCGTGCCGCAGCCAAGATCGAGAATTTGCAACGGTGGACCGCGGTCGAGCCAAAGATCCTGCACAACTTCGATAAATTTCCTGATCCTGCGCGGATTTGGCCGGTACGGATAATACGTGCGAACACGTTCAAAGTCCAGGCTTCCAAGGTTCGCCAGGATGCGCCGGCCGTTCACCGGATGGACCCAGCGGCTGGCATGTTCCCAAGCGCTTAGCAACACGCCGGACTCGAAAAGCTTTTGCAATTTGCGCGAGAATTTCATAAAGCCCAATCGGGAAAGCAGTATCTATGATCGATTCGAAATTTCCAGTCAACGCCCGCCCCTCCCCAAACTTTCCGGCGAGTTGACTAACCAATTTGATCGAGAATCGCTCGCGGCCGCGCGTTCGCTGGCACCGGATTCGCCGAGCTGCGCGATAATGGCTTTTCCGTTTTGCCAAACCGAAATCGCCACGCCCAGCTCGCCGAGCTTCTCGAAATTTTCGCGAAAGAGCGGCTCGAGTCGCGTGCCTGTGACGCGTTACCTACATGCTCGAAAAAGGTTTAATGCGCGTCAATGGACAACCGGTCGAATGAGCAGCTGACTCACTATTCCCACGAATTTTCGCTTCGGCCGAGTAGACCCACGCGAGGAAAATGATTCTGGCGGCAATCCACGGCGCTGCGTGCGTGTCAATTTCGATCTGCTCATTCGCCACTGGCAAACTGAGCCGGTAACTTTTTACACTGCTTTTTACACTGGTGAACTTTTTTCAGTGCATTTTGGATAACGTGAGGCAATGCGCCAATCGCCGATTTACCTTCGGTGGAGCAAATAGGAGTACGTAAGAAAAAGTAAGCGCGTTCGTTAGGGCATTGTTGCGAACGAGACGTCTACCAACTGAGCTATACCCCCGAAAATCGGAGAAAGATTATCACGTCGATTGCAACTCTCATCAAGGATTGTCCGGTTTGCCGCCCTTTTTCGAAAACCGGGGAATAAAATGGCGGCATGCGGGTTGTATTGAATGAATGGAAGCGTGCATAACCAAAGCAGGAGCCGAATTTGGAAGGCGCTAAGCTCGTGAAAGGAAAACCTTGGTTTCGACGATTATTTGAGATACTATATGGCGACGCAGAGGAGGTCCCTATGAAAAACTACTACTCGGGCAGCAAGCTGATCGTTCTTCTTTTTGCGGCAATGAATCTCGTACTCAGCTCAGCAATTTACGCTGGCGCCGGTTACGATTACTCGCGGAGCGAGTTGATGGGAAACAGCGGCTTGATAATCTGGAGAGCGGCGGATTTCGGAAGTGACCTTGGTCTCTGCATTTACATCGATGGCATTCCGATTACTACGCTCGTCCGCGGCGAAGGTTATCGCGCCATGGTCCGGCCGGGTCACCATCTGCTTACGGTGACTGACACACCGTCGCCTTACGGCAAAACGAAATTTACGGAGCGACGGCTGGATTTAGCCCCCGGCCAGAATTATTCGCTGACGGCGATCTGGGATGTGGAAACGATCCTCCTCGAAAACGGCTACCTGTATCACGGAGCTTTCCCCCGTTAGCAATTGGTTAGAAACAACGCGCTAACGCCGCAGGTCGCGAAGAACCGCGGACGATGTCGCTCCGCGCGGTCAGCGAAGTAGCGTCGGGACTTCGGTTATTCCTGAGCCAGGCTGTGCATCGCTGGCTGCGACCTTTGCCGGAGGCGGCGAGATGGCCGGTTTTCCTTTTGATTTGAGCGAATCGTTCAAGCCCGACAAATCTTTCGTCAACAACTGGTCGAATTCCTTGGTCACGTCTTCCAATTCCCGGCGCAACGCCGCGATGTAAGCGATTTGGTAATCACCCGGCTTGCCTTCGAAGCTGAGAAGCGCGCCGTAAAGTTGATCGGTGTGCTCACGCAGGCGTTCTTCGCCGGTAATCGCGCCGCCTTCTTTCGTCGCGACGATTTTCTTGCGCACGTTTTCGATTTTGTCATCGAAGCCTTTGATGTTCTTTTTCAGCGCGTCATTTTCAGGAAGCGCGGACGCCGCGTTTGCCACATCACGCCGCAAAAACAAAATCCGATCCATCAGCCCGCTTTCGTCGTTGAAAAGCGCGTGCACTTTCATGGCCGCGTCGTACTGCGCCTTCCGATCTTCCGCAGTAAACTTTGCTCGCCGATCCAAGCCGACGGTTAGCTTCGTTTCATAGACTTTTCCGGCTTTGGTCAGACGAACGGTGTAATCGCCCGGGACGAGGCGCGGGCCGCGCGTCCCAGCGAAAGCAAGTTGTGCGGCGG
>JALYKJ010000203.1 GCA_030774845.1 Verrucomicrobiota bacterium | reverse complement strand
GAACGAATCTCGATGCTGTGTTACCCAAACCTTACGTCGAGCTCGCCATTCAGATCGCGAAAGGTTCGGCCGATTTTCTACGGAAAAATCTAGTCGAAGCGACCGCCGACCTAAAGGACGAGCGTATTCGGACGGAGTTTTTGGAAGCGAACCGGAAAGCAGCGGCCGCGCTGACCGATTACGCTGCGTGGCTCGAACGTGACAAATTGCCGAAAGCGACCGCCGATTTCGCGCTCGGCGAAGACAAATTTCGACGCCTCCTGAGCGAGACCGAACTTGTCGATCTTCCCCCCGAGAAAATTCTCGAGATCGGGCTAACTCAATTGCGAAAAGAGCAAAAAGCTTTCGCCGAGGCCGCCAAGAGAATCGATTCGACTAAATCGGCGGCTGAAGTTTTCCGGCAAATGCAAAGCGAACATCCAACGCCGCAAAGTTTGCTCGGCGATATCGGGAAAGATCTCGAGCAGATCCGTAAGTTTGTCGTCACCCGAAAGCTGGTCACGATTCCATCCGACGTTCGAGCGCGCGTGAAAGAAACGCCGCAATATCGCCGCGCGACGTCCTTCGCGTCAATGGACACGCCGGGCGCGTTCGAAAAGCGCGCGACCGAAGCCTACTATTATGTGACGCCGCCGGAGAGTGAGTGGCCGCCGCAACAAAAGGATCAATGGCTGACCGCGTTCAACTTTTACACCACCGACGTCGTTTCCATTCATGAAGTTTATCCCGGACACTACGTCCAGTTCCTGCGCTTGAACGCTTCACCCGCGAGCAAAGTGGAAAAAATCTTCGGCAGCTACGCGTTCATCGAAGGATGGGCACATTACTGCGAGAAAATGATGATCGATGAAGGCTACGGCATCGTCGCAAATCCGACCGAAGCCGACGAGAGACGCGCCGCGAAATATCGGTTGGCGCAAGCGGACGAATCGATGCTGCGCTTATGCCGGCTTTGTGTCGCGATCAAAATGCACACCCAAAAGATGTCGGTGGAAGAAGCGACCAGGTTTTTTCGAGAGAACTGCTATTACGAAGAAAAACCGGCGCGCGCTGAGGCGATGCGCGGCACTTTCGATCCCGGCTATCTCAACTACACCCTGGGCAAATTGCAGATTCTGAAATTGCGCGACGATTACAAAGCGCAGGAGAGCGCCAATTTTTCGGCGCAGAAATTTCACAACGAACTGCTTAATCACGGCATGCCACCGATTCGATTGCTCCGCGAGTTGATGCTGAAGGACAAAGCGAAGTGGGATGAAGTCCTCTGATTGGCCCGCCACGCCGTAGTCCCGCGACTGCGGGACGAAAGCGTCAATCTAGTCCCGGCAAAGAAGGCGGCGACGCAACCTCTTTCTGGGGTTGCGGCTGCTCGATTTGCGTGAGCTTGGCATCGAGCTTGGTCATCGTCCTCTCCGTTTCTGAGTAACTCCCGCCGGCATTTGCGAGATGGCGTCCGAGGACACGAAAATTCTCCTGGATTTTTGCGAAGTCACCGCGCAACCGCGATAGCTCGCCCAGGATTTCCTGAGCGCGCTCTTCGACCTTCATGCCGCGTAGTCCCAGCAAAATTGTCTGGACGTAGGCGTAAAAGCTATTCGGAGAAACCGGAATTACGCGCTTGGCCAGTGCGTAGCTGAAGAGTTGGCGATCTTCTCCGACGTCCTCTTTGATGATCGTCTCGTAATAGACGTTCTCGGCTGGCACGTACATCAGCGCGAAATCGTACGTTCCCTCATCTGGCAGAATGTATTTCGTAGCAATCGCGTCCACGTGCTTCTTAACGTCGCGCAAAAATTGTTTGCGCGCGGCGACGCGCTCGGCTTCTCCCGCGGCTTCAACGACACGCTTGAAGTTTTCATAGGGGAACTTCGCGTCGGCTGGAACTAATCTCGGCCCGATGCGGATGACCGCGTCAACCGCATCGCCGCTCTTAAACCGGTAGGGCATCGTGTAATGCTCGTGCGGCAGGATCTGCGATAGCAGATCGCCCAAAAATAACTCGCCCATTCCGCCGCGAAGCTTTGGAGCGCGCATGATGTTGACCAATTCTTGCGCCGCTTTTCCGACCTCATGGATCTGGCCAACTTTCTCTCGCAAGTCGCCAATCACGCCTGCGGCCTTATCCAATCGTGTATTCATTGACGCGGTTGATTGCTGGAGATTTTGGGTCACCGACTGTCCGAAGGTGTCCAATCGCTCCTGAAGCGAGTTTAGCTGCTGTTGCAGCATCAACGCGCTTTGATCGGGTTGCTGCGGTTTGACTCGCTCTCGCATCAAGACGAAAAGCACCGCGAGCACGCCCAGCAACGTGATACCGACGAGGAAATAAAGCAGCGGACTCATTTTACCATTGAGAGACTCCTCGACCTCGCTCGGAATGACAAGAGCGGTTGAGTCGCACGCTCACGCCGCCATAGATGCCGCACGCCTGTAACGTTGCCATGCGCGTCCTTCCCAACTCTGTCCGGATCGCAAGCTATGCAAAATTTCGGCGATGATCTCCGCAGTCTCGACAATCGTTGTTCCCGAGCGATTAAAGAATTTGTTTCCGTCGGCGAAAAAGACTCGACCGCTTTTCACCGCACGGAGTTCAAACCAGCCCGGCAACGCCTCGAGGACGGAGACTTCGAGCAGAGTTCTCTGCAAACTGAAACCGCACGGCGCGACGATCAGATAATCTGGATTTGCCTCGCAGACGCTTTCCCACGAAATCGCAGCGGAATGTTCGCCTTTGTTGTCCAGCAGCAAATTTCCGTTCGCTGCCTCAACCAGCTCCGACGCCCAATTGCTCGCGGGAAAAATCGGATCGGTCCATTCCAAAATCACGAGGGACGATGTCGATCTTTGTTGAACACTTTTGTAAATTTCGTTCAGCTGCCTCCGCATCTTTGCCACGAGGCCCTCGGCTGCATCTCCGCGGTCTGTGGCGCGCCCGATCCGGCGGATATCTTCGTAAATCCCGTCGACCGTGCCGGCGCCTAGGGCCAGAACTTGTTTCGCCAGACCATCGCAGCCGCTTTTAGCAATGTCGCCTGGTGTCACCGCGCACACTTCGCAATGTTCCTGCGCGATAAGAAGGTCTGGATGAAGTCGCGCGATGAGCTCGGTATCGATGTAATAAAGCGGCGCACTTTCTTTGACCCGTCGCCTCACCTCGCCGTCGATTGCGCGACTCGACATTTCCACATCAAACGCCGGACGGGTGCAGGCCGGCAGCTTTCGCACCCAATCGGGATTGTCGCATTCGTGCGACCGCCCAATTAATTGATCACCGGCGCCAAGTTCGCAGACGATCTCAGTTCCGCCGGCGAGTAAGGAAACAATCCGCATTGGCTTTCAATCTCATACAGTCAGCGGCTCTCGGGCTTCGCGCAACGAAACCCAAAATCTTTCTAAGACCGCAAACCCTCCGAACAGAACGGCCGCGAAGAATACGTCACCAATGAGACTGTTGCGGAAAAATGGAATTGCAGCGGTGTAGCAGGCGATCAGTCCGTCCCAAGTCTTCGGATACAACGAATCGAACGCCCAAACCGCGAAGTTCGTGACGAAATAAAACATGAGAGAACTCGCTAATGTTGCCACCGTGATGTTCACCCACGATTTGCGGTTTTGGATCAGCTTGCCGATGACAACTGTCGCCAGCATGCAGAGATAGACAACGGGTTGGGAAACGAAAAGTGTCCTGCCGTACATCGTAAATCCAAGCACTAGATCGCTAAGAAACATCGCCGCAATCGGCAGCACAAACGCGACCTTCCGATCGCGCAGATACACTCCACCAAAAAGAGCCATGGCTGCAATCGGCGTCACATTAGGCAGGTGCGGCAGTAAGCGCGACAAGGCGGCCAGGGCGATAATTGCGCTGAGTGTTATCAATCGTTTATTCATGATCTAACTTCTCCTCTCATATTGGCGGTATTAGCTCCGCTGTGCATTTCTCAGTTAATTCGGGCCGGTTCGGAACGAGATCAGCATAATATCTCCCATCACGCGTGACCGTTTCGCCGACTCTCAGAGATACAGGCCTCTTGAAGATCGGTCCATCAAATACAAAGGAGTGAAACTCTCCGTTCTCGCCGCATGGATCGGTGCCTGAAGGAAGATCCGCCAAGAACTGTTCATCGTACAGTTTGCCGGCAAAGCCCGGGCCTACGTTTGCCTCAACGCATGAAACGTAAGCTTTGTAGCCGATTCGGATTACCTCATGAGCCAATTCAGTAGTGTCCCGTTTCCAAATTGGAAAGACACCGTGCATGCCGGCCTTCGCGAGGTTTGCCTCGCGCCACGCGCGCAGGTCTGCAAGGAACAAGTCGCCGAAGGCAACGGTGTGTACGCCTCTAGCTTTGTAACCAGCCATCACGCGACTCATAATGGTTTCGTAAACATCATTCGTACATCCGCCCGACTCTCCAGATGGCAGGTAAACTTTTTCCAACGGAATGCCAATAGCGCGCGCTTGCTCGTCGAGCAGCTCCTCGCGCACGCCGTGATGGCTAATCCGCCGGTACTCCTCAGAAACAGTTGTCATGAGGCCAATCACCTCGTAATCCGCAGTGCGCAGCAACTCGTGTAAAGCAATTGCGCTGTCTTTACCGCCGCTCCAGGACATCACAACCGGTGTCTTCATTGGCTAAAATCTTAACTTCACGCCGCCGTAAAGGCCGCGGCCGAGATTCGGAAATCCAGAATCCACCGTTCTTGAGCCAACAAACACCAGCTGGTGCACTTCCGAGTAGTGCTCATTCGTCAAATTGTCGATCCTGCCAAAGATCGAGAAATGCGGATTAATCTCGTATTCGGCGGCGAAGTTGACGAAATTGTAATCTTCGATGTCGAAATTCGCCGCGCCGAAATTAATCTCTTCACGCGCGTTGACCCACTTCGCTGCAACAGTGGTGCGCAATTTTTTGCACCAGAGATAGGACCCGGAAACGTAAACTTCGTTGCGTGGCCGGCGCGGCAGACGCGCGCCTTGCGGCTGTGAAATATCGGCGGCGGAGGTTTTTTGCGCCTCGAGATAAGTATAGCTCGCGGTAAGCGTGAGATTGGCAATCGGCATAGCGCGCAATTCAGTTTCTACGCCTTGGGTTTCGGCCGCCCCGAGATTAAGCGTTTGAAACTGACCGTTGAACCCAATGACGTTCGACAAGTCATTGTGAAAATAAGTCGCATCAATCGTCACACGCCTGTCCCAAACCTTTTGTTCGAAACCAACGTCCCAACCGAGATCCTTTTCCGGTCGCAACCCGAAATTCATTCCAAAAATCTTGTCCTGACTACTCGGCGGGCTGAATCCGGTCGCGATACTCGAGTGCAGTGTCGTGTCCGTTTTGTCGATCTTGTAACTGCCGGCGATCCGATAGGTCCAGACGTCGCCGAACTGATTGAAGTGATCGATCCGACCACCGGTGACGAAGATGAGGTTGTGAATTGGCGTCAACGTCGCTTGCAGAAATCCCGCCGTTTCTTGGGTGTGATCGCTAACAAATGTGGGCTGCGGACCGAAAATTTGAAGGATAAATGGCCGTTCCTGCCCGGCGTTCAAGCGGCTGTAAAAAAACCCGCTGGTCAGCGTAAGCCAGGAAGTTGGCCGCAAATCGTTCTGATAATCTACCGTCGTCCGCTCGAACAATGCGCGCGTCGGTCCAACGAATCCGTCCTGATTCGGATCGTTCACCTGCCGCTCATGATCGTAATCGAGAATGAATTTATGCGTCCACCAATCGAACGGTTGATAATCAATGTGCGGCGCGATGAACCATTTTTCCGTCAACAAATTGTCCAGCGGCCTTGGAGCGGCGAAGACGTTAGGATCGCCCGTATCGCTTAACGCATACGCGAACATGCCGCCGATGCGCAATTGCTCGTTGGGCGACCAGCCGACGTCGGCAATCCCTGCGGTATTCCGGTATTGATTATTTGGCCGCGCGTTATCGGTGTCGAGCCGGCTTGCTCCGATTGAATAATCAAACTGGCCAATCTTACCGTCACTGGCCAGGGTTTCGCGAAATGTGTCGTACGTTCCGCCTTCTTCGCTCAACGTCACTCCCGGTGTTCCTGTTCCTTGCTTGGTGAAAATCTGAACCACTCCGGCAAGCGCGCGCGGTCCGTAAATTGTACTCTGCGGCCCGCGCGCGACTTCGATTCGATCAATGTTGTCCGTCGTCAGGTTGGCAAAATCGAATTGACCGGCAAGTCCCTGATTGATCGGAATTCCATCGAGCAAGACCTGCATGTCTTGACTGGGCAAACCGCGCATAAAGACGGAGGTGAGCTGGCCGGGTGTGCCGGTTTGAACCACAGCCAGTCCCGGCACTTCTCGAAGCGCATCTGAAACGCGTTCGATTTGTTTATGATCGATATCTTCCGAATCGATCACGCTCACGCTGGCGGGCGATTGATCGAGCGGAATGTCGAAACGCGTTGCTGAGAC
Source organism: Verrucomicrobiota bacterium (assembly GCA_030774845.1). Classification (GTDB taxonomy): domain Bacteria; phylum Verrucomicrobiota; class Verrucomicrobiia; order Chthoniobacterales; family UBA10450; genus AV40. The sequence continues at coordinate 349 of JALYKJ010000203.1, read as the reverse complement.
GACGACGGGCTCGGCTTCCGGCAACTGATCGCCATCGGCTGATGTCGATCTAAACGTGCCCTGGGCGCGGACTGAAAGTGTCGCGCTCATCAAACTCACTAACACAAAACATAATGGGCGATTTCGCATAACAAGTTTCCTCCAACTCGAGAGTCGGACTTGCTTGTTCCCGCGACCGCGGGAGGCGCATCGCCCAGCTCTCATTCTTCTTTTCGCGAAGAAGTTTTTTCGCGGTCCGAGCCGGACTGGCGGATTCCGGAATCGGTTTGCAGCGATACGGCGAACCCAAATCGATCAAATCCGGGTCCAGCGTCACGCTGGCGAATGAGGTGGAGCGGTCGAATATTCT
>JALYKJ010000202.1 GCA_030774845.1 Verrucomicrobiota bacterium | reverse complement strand
GCCGGAGTCCGAGCGCGGCCATCCCCATCAGCATCAACAAGCCAACAAATTGAATTCGCAAACGTGGACTAAGCCGGCGCCGATTCATTCGAAACTCCTCTCAGGCAAATAGGGATAACGCGTCACGCGCGCGACCCAGTTCAACATCCAAAAGATAACCGGCGCCATCAGCATCGCCATCAAACCCGGCCCGCCGATTTGCCACCAGACTTCGCGGGTAAAGAAAAACGAACCGCGCCGAAACGTGATCATGAGATATTGCGCCAAAATAATTGTGGAAGTGCAGATGCCGGTCAGCACACAGTGAACTTCCCAGCGGCCGCGGATGAACAAAGGCCTTAAGCCATGCATAATTCCCGCTAGCACAGCGTAAAGAAGTATCGACCAGCCGAGCGAGATTTCAACTTTGGTGCCGATCACTTGCACCGTCAGCGCATCGAGCAACACTCCCGCAAAAAACGCCAAAGCCAGCATCAACGGAAACGGCAATGCCATCGCGCCGTAAAATACCAGCACCGGCGCAATGAAAATGTGCGCGTGATACATCCAGTCGAGCGGCGGAATGAAGAACTCGGCGATTTGGGCCACGACCACCAGGACAAGTAATATGAAAAAGAAAATCATTTCCGTCCCGTCACCACGAACACGTCCTCCAAGTGTGACAAATCCACTGCCGGCGCGAGTTTTGCCTGACCATCCAGCTCGCGAGTCTTAAAACTTTTCACCGTCCCGATGAACAATCCCGATGGGAAAACTCCGCCGACTCCGGAAGTGTAGGCCTTTTGTCCCGGCTGCAGGTTCGCCTGTTTCGTCAAAAAATTCAGATCGAGCAGCGGCGCCAATCCACCCGACACGCGCTCGCCCGAAACAATTCCCTGCTCGCGCGTGCCTTCAACCGACGACGCCACTTTGCAATTTTCGTCCGTGACCAAAAGCACGACTGAGATTGTGTTACTCACGGTTGTTGTTTTTCCGACTAAGCCTTCGTCCGTCACCACCGGCATGTCCGTCTCAATGTCGTCCTCCTTGCCGCGATTGATCGTTACCGTGTGCCACCAGGTCGATGCATCGCGCGTCACGATTTCCGCCGGAATCAATTTGAAAACCGAGCGCTCGCGATAATTCAGCGCGTGCCGCAAACGGTTCACTTCATGCTCAACATCGCGCAATGCGGAATTGGTCGCGCGCAACTGGCGATTGTCGACCCGCAACAAAGCGTTCTCGCGTTCCAATTCCTCTAACGATCTCAATCCGGTCCGGACTGATGTAATTTGCTTTTGCAAACCGGAGCCGGTTGTAAAAAACGGCGCCAGCATTTGATAAATGCTCGCCTGAAGTTTACGCGTGGTGTCCGCGCCGAAACTCAGGAAGTAACCCAGAACGGCGCCGAAGATCAGCAGCGCGATGATGCTCGTGCGACTCATCGCCGACTATCGATTGTCGATCTTATCCGGTTACGCGAGTTCAGTCGCGACAATCCGAAATCCGAAATCGAAAATCCAAAGTGGTTAGCGCCACTGGCGATCTGCCGAAGCCACTTGACGCAAAAATTTAAGTTCATTCAGACATTTGCCCGTTCCCTCGGCCACGGCGCTGAGCGGATCTTCCGCAACATGGACAGGCAAACCAGTCTCCTCGCTCAAAAGTTTATCGAAACCTCGTAAGAGCGCGCCGCCGCCTGCCAAGACCAGACCGCGATCCACCAGATCGGCCGAAAGCTCAGGCGGACAACGCTCCAGCGTTATGCGGACCGAATCGACAATGGTCGAGATCGGTTCCAGCAAAGCTTCCCGCACTTCCTGCGAGGTGATCATCAACGTCTTTGGCAATCCCGCCACCAGGTCGCGCCCTTTCACTTCCACGCTCGTTTCCTTTTCGCTCGGGTAGGCCGAGCCGATTTTAATTTTAATTTCTTCCGCCGTGCGCTCGCCCACCATCAAATTGTAAGCACGCTTCATGTATTGTACGATCGCCTCGTCCAGCTCATCGCCGGCGACGCGCACGCTGCGGCTGAAAACAATTCCGGAAAGTGA
>JALYKJ010000201.1 GCA_030774845.1 Verrucomicrobiota bacterium | reverse complement strand
GTACTGCACTGTTTCCTGAAGCTGCTTGAACGCAACGACGTTCTCGTCGTTCCGCAAATGCAAATAAAACGCGATGCTCTCGGTGACGTGCTCAGTTAGCCACCAACTCGGATAACCGGCCTGATCGGCGGCGCGATTGATCGCGGCGTGCAACCAATTCCTATCGAACTCGAAGAGCTGGCCCGAGTCGCAACGCAAATATGGAAACTCTTCTTTAAACGCGACCATGATTCATTTGATCCGGTGGAAATAATTCGCGCTGCTTCGAGTCCGGCTTCGCGGTTTTGCCCAGCGCGTGGATGGCGTCGACGAATTGATCGACATCTTCGAAGCGCCGATGGACCGAAGCGTAACGGAGATACGCGACCTCATCGATCCCGCGTAATTTTTCGAGGACCTTTGCGCCGATGTCGGTCGATTGGACTTCGCGGCCGCCGGTTTCGAGATCGTGCACGATGTCATCGACGAGTTGCTCCAGGGTCAACAAACTGGTGGAACGTTTTTCGAAAGCTTTGGCGATGCTGCCGGCGAGTTTGCGTCGATCGAACGGCTCGTGGGTGCGATCTCGTTTCACCACCCGGAGGTCCGAGCGCTCGATTTCTTCGTAAGTGGTAAAGCGATATCCGCATTTGAGGCATTGGCGGCGCCGGCGAATGCTCGAGCTATCGCGAGATTGACGGGAATCGATGACCTTATCATCACGCGAGCCGCACTTGGGGCAACGCATAGTGTTAAAGGGCTAAATAACACACCACGCGTTGTGGCGTCAACGATCTTTAACGCTTGGAATTGTTGTTCGCTTAAGCCGCGACTGCTTTGCGCGGCGCGCTCTTCTTCGGTTTTCTTTCGGCGAATTCGAAACCGACTTTTCCATTTTCCAATTTCAAGCGCGCCGAGAATGGACGCCCTTTTTTGGAAACAAACTTCGGCAGAAGATCGGTTTTTCCAGTTGTAATTAATTTTTGCACCTGCTCTTTCGGGATCTCGCGGTGCAGGATGTTCTTGCTGATACGGAATGTGCAGGTCTTCTCCTTGGCCACCGCGTTCTCGCAGGCATACGCGCGATCAAGCACATAAACCTGGCCTTTCTTACAAATTGGACAAAGTCCGAGCGCTTCGTGCTTCTCGGTGTCGATCGTAACCGGCTGATCATGACCGTTCTCGCCGAAATCGAACGCCGGTTTGAAATCTTCGCTGAGTTTGACGGTTGCGTTGAACTTGCGGCCGACTTTGCTTCGAAAACCTTCAAGCGGGCCGACTTGTTTCTCAGTTAAAAGTTTTTCCAACTCCGAACGTTCGAACAATCGTCCGGCCATCGTTTTCCAGACAATTAGTTCGCAGGATCGGCATTTGAAGGTGCGATAACTTTCGTCGAAAGGTCCGCCGCCGCACTTCGGACATTTCACCTCGAGTGTCTCGAAATTGCCGCTCACACTGTCGCCTTCGAAATTTTTTGCCTTCTCAACGATTTCGCGGGTGAACTTCTTGATGTGAGCCATGAAATCGTTGCGCTTCATCGCGCCTTTCTGCATCCGCTTGAGTTTGGATTCCCATTCGCCGGTCATTTGCGGGGAACACAACTCGGTCACGCCAATTCCGCGCAAAAGGGTGATCAGAGCGAGACCCTTCGCGGTCGCGATCAAATCCCGCCCCTGGCGATGAACATAGCCGTCATGAATCAAACCTTCGATGATCGCTGAGCGCGTCGCCGGCGTGCCGAGACCTTTTTCACGCATCGCTTCACGCAATTCCTCATCTTCCACCAGCTTTCCCGCCCCTTCCATCGCCGAGAGCAGCGTCGCTTCGGTGAAACGCGCCGGCGGTTTGGTTTCGTTTTGCGTAACCTCGATGTCGAGGACTTTGGCGGGTTCGTTCGGCAAGATCGCAACCAGCGATTCTTCGCCCTGCTGTTCCGAAGCTGCTTCACGCCCATAAACTGCCAGCCAGCCCGGGTCCTTGATGATTTTGCCTTCGGTCTTGAACGCGTCTTTTTCGATACGCGTGATTCGAGTCGTCACTTCAAATTGCGCCGCGGGGAAAAATCCACTGATAAACCGGCGCACAATCATGTCGTAGATTTTCTGCTGAACTTCATCGAGCCCGTGCGGCGCGGTGCCAGTGGG
>JALYKJ010000200.1 GCA_030774845.1 Verrucomicrobiota bacterium | reverse complement strand
ACCCATGTGCGCGCGCAGGAAACGGCTCGGCTTGGAGTTCCCGGAGCAACGCAAATATGAACCCGCCTTCGCAGAGCTCCGGCGTGGCAGGCGATTTTCGAGTCACCTGGCTCGGCCGAATCAATTTCGCCGACGCGCTCGCGCTTCAGGAAGATATTGTTGCTCGAAAGGGCGAAGATCGCGACGCTGCCGACGAATTGCTGCTGCTCGAGCACGAATCGGTTTACACAATCGGACGGACGCCGGATAAATCGAGTTTGTTAGGCGCGGCGCATTTGCCGCATCCGGTTTTTGCAATCAATCGCGGCGGTCAGGCGACTTATCATGGACCCGGGCAACTGATGGGTTACCCAATTGTCGATCTTCGCCATTGCGGTCAGGATTTGCATCGTTACCTGCGTTGGCTGGAGCAGACGCTGATCGAATTCCTCGCCTCTTACGAAATTGCCGGGACGCAACGCGAAGGTCTTACCGGTGTTTGGGTCGGCCATAGCAAGATCGTATCGATCGGCGTCGGCGTGCGCCACTGGATCACGATGCACGGCTTTGCCCTCAACGTTTGTGACGATCTCGCTTCCTTTGCTCACATCATTCCGTGCGGAATTTCGGATGTCACGATGACGTCGATGGAAAAAGAAACCGGTAAATCGTTTTCCGTTGTCGATGTTGCGCACGCATTTGAAAAGCTCGCTCGCGAGAAGATTCAGAATCTGCGCCGAGATCGAGAAGCGCAAGCAGTCTCTGCCTGACGAAAGAAGGTTATGATCGAACTCGAAGACAACGTCGGAGACATCATCGGCAAAGCGCAGCGCGGCCTCGGCATTTCCGACAGTCAGCTCGCTGAAAAATCGGGTTTGAAACCTGAGCACCTGCGACAAATCCGCGACGGCAATTATGATGAAAGTGCGATTCGAGCAATCGCGCCGGTGCTGAATCTAGACGCGGGCGCACTGGTCGATCTTGCCCAGGGCAAATGGAAACCGGACACGCTCGAAAATTTCGAGGGGCTGGCCCAATTCAATACCAGTTATGGCGGCATGCTGGTGAATGCCTATCTCGTTTGGGATCCGGCAACAAAACACGCAGCCGCGTTCGACACCGGCGCCGATTCCGCTGGCATGCTAAAGCTAGCGACGAAAGAAAATTTGAGCATCAAACTCATTTTGCTCACGCACGCTCATTCCGATCATGTTGCTGACTTGCCTCGGCTGCGCGAAGAAACTGGCGCCGAGGTTTTCGCGCCGGCGCGTGAACCGGTGCCAGGCGCGGACAAAATCGACGAAGGAAAAAAATTTCGCGTTGGCAGGGTCGACATCGAAACGCGACTGACCTGGGGACATTCGCCCGGCGGAATGACTTTTGTTGCGACCGGTCTCGCCCGGCCGATTGCCATCGTCGGCGACTCGCTTTTTGCCGGCTCGATGGGCGGCGGGAGCGTGTCCTACAAAGACGCAGTGCAAAATAATCTCGAGAAAATTCTGACGCTGCCGGACGAGACAATCATTTGTCCGGGCCATGGCCCGATGACGAGCGTGGGCGAGGAAAAAAAGCACAATCCGTTCTTTGTTGGGAAAGTTTGATGTTTGAGGTGGTATCCGCTAAACACGCGAAATTACGCCAAAGGATTTTGAAAATTGAATCCAGTGAATCTTTCGCGTCGTTTGGCGTATTTGGCGGACATCTGAAACATTATTGTCATGAACATTGGTTTTGTCGGTGTGGGTCGCATGGGCGCGAACATGGCGCGGCGTTTGAAGGATCGATCCGCCAAAGGACGGATTCGCGGTGGCGAACATCTTCACGTCACCGCGGTTTACGATGCGAATCGCAAAGTTGCCACTGAGCTTGCGACAGAACTTGGCTGTGCGGCCGCGCAGGATTTATCGGAAGCCACCGCAGAATCGGATGTGATCTTCACCGTTGTGACTGACGACAACGCGATGGGCAAAATTTTTTCTGGAAGCGGCGATAATCTGCTGGTCAATGCGCGCGGCAAACTTTTCATCAATTGCGCGACAATTTCGCCACAAGTGCATGTCGATGTTGAAAGGCTAGCGGAGAAAGCCGGCGCGCAAACGCTCGAAGCCTGCATGGCTTCGAGCATCACCCAGGCGCGTGAGGGTAAACTTTATTTGATGTGCGGCGGGGCCGAGGCGGCCTTCCGGAAAGCGGAGCCCGTGCTTAAAGAGCTTGCTGCGACCGTGCGTTTCATCGGCAAAGCGGGCGAGGCGGCGAAAGTCAAAGCGCTGGTCAACATGGTGATGAACATCAACACCGCCGGTTTGGCTGAAGGACTCGCGCTCGGCGCCGCGCTTGGACTCGATTTAACAATGCTGCGGGAAGTTTTTTCGCAGACCGGCGCGGCCTCGCGCGTGCTCGAGACGGACGGCGAAGATATGCAAAATCGCGAACACAGTTGCTTCTTTTCCGCTGCGCACGCTGCCAAAGACAGCGGCATTGCCGTCGAGCTGGCGCGCCAGCTTGGTCTCGATCTTCCACTCGCGCGCGCGACCAAAGAACAATACAAGCGTATGATCACAGAAGGTTTGGGCGAGTTGGATAAGTCAGGGATTGCCGAGCTCACCTTCAAAGATCGGTCCGCTTCGCGCCAGAAGGCAGCCGATTGAAACAATCAGCTTGATCGCCCAGCTCCTTCTTTTCAACGCTCAAGTGAAATTCGACGCCAAAATGGGAAGGAGCTGCCGGCTTTGCCGGGTTCGGCGACATAAACATTCCGGCGATCGTGTGTAGGTTGTAGCCACGCGCCTGTGGCGCGTTAAACCGGCCGCAGGCCGGTTGCTACAACGATGCGGATACAGCAACGTTGTGCCAGATGAAAACGGTCTGGCGCGTCTTTGGTTACTTGAAGCGCTATCCGGCGCTGGCCTCGGGCACGCTCGGGTGCGCGATCACTGGGACGTTGATGGTGATCGTTTTTCCGGGAGTGACGAAGTGGATCATCGACGACGTGGTGCGCCACCATCATCCGGAAAAATTACTGCCCCTGGTGCTGATCGCGTTAGCAGCATTTCTGCTTCAGCACGGTCTCAATACACTGCGCATCATTCTAAACAACACGTTTGAACAGCGTGTGATCTTCGATTTGCGGAGCGATTTGTATTCGCACATTCAATTGCTGCCGCTGCGCTGGTTCGACAATCGCGCTACCGGCGATTTGATGACGCGCGTGATCGAGGACGTCAATTCGGTCGAGCGTGTCTTGATCGATGGGATCGAGCAGGGCGTGGTCGCGATCCTCCAAGTGATGATCGTTCTCAGTGTGATGTTTTATTTCAATGCCAAGCTCGCGTTGCTCGCCCTCATTCCGTTTCCAGTGCTGATCGCGGGTGCGTTGACTTACACACTCACGGCGCATCGGCGCTATCGATTGCAGCGCCGCGCGGCCTCGACTATGAACGCGCTTTTGCACGACAACCTTTCCGGGATTCGCCAAATCAAAAGCTTCGCGCGTGAGAAAGAGGAACACGCGCGATTCAATCGTGTCAGCGATCAATTGCGCCATGCAACTCTCGTCGTGATGCGAGTCTGGGCGATTTACTCGCCATCGATGTCGATGTTTGAAGCGATCGGTGCGGTGATCGTGCTCGCGTTTGGAAGTTACTCCGTGCTCAGCGGCGCGATGCAAATTGGCGATCTGGTCGCGTTCCTGATGCTGACGGCGTTTCTGTACGATCCGATTAGTCGGCTTCATCAATTGAATCAGCTCGTGCAAGCTGGCCGCGCCGCAGGAGAACGCGTGTTTGAAATTCTGGACGAGCGAATTGAACCCGGTTGGATCGACAATTACACGCCCGTGCGCGTCGCCGGCGATATTCGCTACGAAAACGTCAGCTTCAGTTATGCCGAAGGACTGGCCGCACTCAGAAATATTTCGCTGCACGCGCATCCGGGGAAAACAATCGCGCTGGTCGGCGCGACCGGCGCGGGCAAATCGACCCTTGCGAGTTTGCTCCCGCGTTTCTACGAATTGAAAGACGGTGACGGACGGATTTCCGTCGACGGCAAAGAGATTCGCGAATACGGCATCCGCGCATTGCGCGAAAACATCGGGCTGGTGACGCAGGAGAGCTTTCTCTTCAACGGCTCAATCCGGGAAAACCTTTTAATGGGAAAACCGAGCGCGACCGATGCGGAATTATGGCGCGCAGTCGAAGCGGCCAATGCGCGCGAGTTTATCGAACGCCTGCCGGATAAATTGGAAAGCATCGTCGGCGAGCGCGGCGTAAAACTGAGCGTTGGGGAAAAGCAACGGCTGTCGATCGCGCGCGCGTTGCTGAAGGATCCGCCGATTTTGATTCTCGATGAAGCGACCGCAAGTGTGGACACCGCGACCGAGCGTTTGATTCAAGAAGCGCTCGAACATTTGATGGCGAACCGAACGTCGATCGTAATTGCCCACCGCCTTTCGACGATTGTGCGGGCCGATCAGATTCTCGTTCTCGATCACGGTCGCATCATCGAGCGCGGCACGCATGAGGAGCTGATTGCGCACGGCGGCAAATACGCGCGATTGTGCGAGCAGAGCTTGCTCGAGTCGCCACGCGAAATCGTCGACGCGACAGCAAACTTGGAGGAAGCGCCGGTCGCGTCGCCAGACGAGCAGATGTCGATCTAAGCGATCGGACCGCTGCGTTGGAGAAGCGCGTTGTATTTCTCTTCTAGCTTTTCGTAACGCTCCTCGGCTTCTGCGAGCGCACGCCGCTCTTCGCGCAAGGTTTGTTCGAGATCGCGAATGCGCTCCTGGAGGCGAATTGAAATGCCGGTCGCCGCGGGCTCGGTCGTAGCTCCAGTTGCGCTCGCCTTCGAGGCGCTCGCGTTTGTTTTGAAAAGCGCGGGCATTTCACCGATCTGCCGCCGAGTTCCATCGCCAGAATTAATTATGAATGTGTCCGCGTTAATGTCGCCGAGCCGGATGAATTCCTGAATCGCCCCGATTGTCGTGGGACCGTAGTAATGCTCGCTGGTCACTTCAACCAGCCAATCCATCCCTAGCTGCGGCACCATCGGCGCCTTGAGCCACGTTTGTTGATCAGTCGAGACGACATCCTGCGGCGCGACTTGAGCGGCCGACGCCCAACTGGAAAGTTGATCGAACGAAATCGGGCCGAAGATGGAGCCGTCCTGATGTTTGCGCAAAAACCAGGTTTGGCTGGAGACTTCCTCCATCAGTTATTCGCCGGAGGAAGACGGCGATGGAATTGGCGATGGGGGGATTAGGAGCGTCTGCCCGGCCTGCAACTTCAAAGGATTGTCGATGTGATTGAATTTTTGCAGCTCGCTTACGCTGACGTTGTGCATCCGTGCGATTGAGGTGAGCGTTTCGCCGCGCGCGACGATGTGGCTATTGCCATCGCCTGCTTTCGTGGATGGTTCGGCCGGCGCTGGAGTAGATGTCGATGCAGCGGATGTGGATATTGAGGGGGCGCCCTCGCCAATCATGACGCCGGGACGTTGGTTGGACAGCTGCGACTGGAGCTTGAGAATTTGCTGCGAAAGCATGTCGATCTTTGCATTTTGCTCATCGATCTTCTTCATCAACTCCTGAAGTTGGGCAGTTTGGATCGCAGCGGTTTGAGTTGCCGCCGTCTTCGGAGTGGGTGCGGAAGTCTGGGCGAAACTGTTCAAGCTGGCGAGAGCGACGAAAACAAATGCGGCAAAAGCTCCTCCGAACAGCGGCTTCATTGAACCTCGATTTTGGCATTAGCCGCTCCCACTGGCAAGCGGGGCGAGCTAAGAGAGGGGCCAGCTTGCCTTTGGATCATTTCTCCTTAAATTTTTTGGTATGCCGGAGCGCGTGCAAAAGCCGTTTGATCCCGCTCCGTGGGGACCGAAGCAGGGGGACGAAGGTGGTCCGCGTTCGCCCGACGTCTCGCGGCCGGACACGAAGGATTTATTGAAGAAAATGCGGAAGGTGGACCCGAACCAGTCGAAGCGCTACCGCCAGCGCACCGGTCAATAATGGATAAGCCGCCTTTGGCGCTCGATCCGAACTTTTCGGGAGCGAGTGAAGATTTTCCCGCGATTTTGCGCCGTAAAAGTTTGCTGCAAAGCGCGCCCGAACCAAATGCCACGGCGGGAAATCACACATTCATTCCAACCGAGTCAACGACCATCCTCGCTTTCAAGTTCGCCGGCGGCGTGCTGGTTGCGGGCGATCGTCGGGCGACGGCGGGCAACACCGTAGTTTACGATCGCGCTGACAAAGTGCTCGAGATTGACCGCCATTCGATCATGGCCATCGCCGGCGTGCCAGCTACGGCCTGGGAAATGGCGCGCGTGCTCGAGCATTCGTTTCAATATTTTCGGCGCACGCAGCTCCAGGAGATGAGCGTGGACGGCAAAGTGCGCGCCCTTTCCAAATTGTTGCGCGACAACTTTGGTTTCGTGATGCAAGGCGTTGGCGTGGTCGTGCCGATCTTCGCGACTTACGATGGAAATTCAAAACCGGCGGCACGTCTCTATTTTTATGACGCGATGGGTGCGCAATTCGAAGTGACCGATTACGCCGCGACCGGCTCGGGCTCGCCTGCGGTGCGCGGCATTCTTTATTACGAAAACAATTGGGGCGACAAAAAGCTGCAGGAATTAAACGAGGACGAAGCGGCTGCGATCGCGTTGCGATCGCTCGACACAGCGGCGGAAGCGGATACGTCTACCGGCGGGGTCGATCGGGGCGGGAAAATCTTTCCATTAATCAAAATTGTTTCACGCGACGGCATTACCACTCTGCCGGAAGAAAAGATCGCCGCGATTTTCAAACAAAGGGTGGCATGATTGAAGAACCGTATCGTTGGGTGGAAGCGATCGCGAACCGGCGCGAGTACATCGAAACGCAACTCGCGGCAGGAAGTCCAATTGCCGCGGTGGGATATCGCGACGGAATTCTTTTCGTGACGCTTGGCCGGGCGCGACAAAAGATTTTCGAAATTTACGATCGGATCGCGATGGGCGCGATCGGTCATCCGGGCGATATCGAGCGATTGCGGATGGCGGCAATTGAACTGGCGAGCACCGAGGGTTTCACGCGCTCCGCCGCGGATGTCTCGTTGCGCCGGCTGGCGCATTATTCGCTCAGTCCGGTGCTGAAGAGTGCGTTCGAACAGGTTTACGGTGCGCCGTATTTGGCGCGGCTTCTTTTCGCCGAAATCGGTTCGAGCTCGAAAGAAGATTTATTTTTGCGCATCGATTACGACGGCGCGATCGCGGCTGATGGCTTAAAGGCGCAGCCGCGGCAGCGGTTCGCGGTCTTGAGCGGAACGCGCCAGTCGGCCGAACTAATGGAAAAGTTTTTACAAAAAGCGCACGTCACGGATGCGGCGCTGCCGGATGCGATCAACATTGCCTTGGACGCATGGAGCGTTGGCCGGATGGCGATGGGAGAAAACGCGAGCAAAGAATTGCCGGAACCCGCCGCTGTCCGCAAACATCGGGACGAGCAACTAGCCAGTGCCGGAGTTGAAGCCGCTGTGCTCGAGCGCGACACCAAAAGCGCGATGCGTTATCGAATCTTGGCCGACGAAGAGCTGCGCCCCAGCCTTCAACATTGACGATGTTTCGAGGGGGATTTGGCTTCGGCGGGACAGTAAAAAACATTGTCGCCTGGCTTGGACTTTCACTGATGGTTGCGTCGTTCGTCTGGTGGCAAATCCTTTCCATTCCGCGGCCAGCGACTGCGATGCGACACACGGCTGCGCCCGTGCCATTTACCCTGGTTGTTCTCGATCCTGGCCACGGTGGCCAGGATTCCGGCGCCATCTGCGGCGCGATTTTTGAAAAAGATTTGACTCTCGATATCGCACAACGAGTCGATCGATTACTCCAGGCCCAAGGCCTCGCTACTTTGATGACGCGGGTCGGCGACAGTTACGTTTCGCTGGCGGATCGCGCCGCGGTCACGAATCGCGCGCGAGATTGCATCTTTGTCAGCATCCATTTTAACGAGGGAAAGAAGGTGGTCAGCGGCGTGGAGACTTATTTCGCGGAACATCAGGCTGCTCCGGCTCCACGGCTGGTTTCATGGATTCCTTTTTTCCAGGGGCCGGCGGCCGAGTCGCCCACATTGGCGAGCCAGAGTTTGGCCCGATTCATTCAGGAGGCAATGGTGGCGCGGACGAAGGCGCCAGATTGCGGGACAAAAGCGGAACAGTTTTTTGTCATTGCCAACGTCGGCGTACCGGCGGTGCTGGTGGAAGCCGGATTTCTCAGCAACAAGGAGGACATCGCGAAACTTGAGAGTAACGACTACCGCGAGCAAATGGCGGCGGCGATTGGCGAAGGCATCCTGCGTTATCGCGACGTTCTGAAGGAGCGCCAACTGCCCCTGGCTGTTACTGGTTCGGGCACTGAATAGGTGGAAGATTTAGGCGTCAAAGCAACATCGACATCACATGAAACTTCGAATCACAGTTCTAGTTCTGCTCGCGTCGGTCGGACCGCTCTCGGCCGACCAGGCGATCCAGAACGTGCAGCAGGCGTTGAAAGACCAGGGTTTTTATTATGGTGAAATCACCGGGGCAAAGGATGCGGACACCACTGCGGCGATTCGCCGCTACCAGATTCGCAACGG
>JALYKJ010000199.1 GCA_030774845.1 Verrucomicrobiota bacterium | reverse complement strand
ATGCAATGCTGCTGGCCAAGAGCAAGCGACGTTGCAAATGCGATCTCCAAACAGACAAACGGGATGGGAAGGCGAATCGGCGGCGACCGGAGTCCATAAAGCATGCCGATTGCTGCCGACTGTCCTGACACAATGCTGAGCCGATTTGCAAGAGCACCCCTCTTCACGGTCCGACCGGCGGCTGCTCGGGAGAGTTGACGTTGGCAGGTTGTCGGTTCTCCGTGGGATTGAAGCTGGCTACTAACAGCAAGATCGACGTCGGGGTCGTTTCATTCACGGTTGTGCGAATCGAGGACTCCTGATCAGGCGCTGCTGAGAGCGCTGCAGCGATGATGTACGCCCGAGCGTACGGCTCCGACTGGATCGCGGCCTTTACGATATCGGACGCCGCCCCAGGCGCTGCCGCGACAGCAGCTTTGATGATCTGATCGATTGTGCCGAACGAAAGCCGTCCCGTCAGCGGGTGCGCGTTTAGGCGAGAAATATTTAGCGCGCAGACGACGATCTTTCCGGCTAAATCGGGACGCAGCTTTACTGCTGTTGCCAGACACGAAATGAATTTCGCGCCATCCAGTCGCACGGCGGTGGAAATGAAAGTGGTTAGGAATTTGCTGGCAGCTCCGGTAGCGTTGCTCGACGCCCGCACCGTGATTGGCGGGGCGATTTGATCTGCGGGTGCGGACGAAATTTGCTCGCTACTGGCGACTCGGAGAAACAGTACGCCCAAGGTCGCGAGCAGAACGCGCCGCCGCGAGTTTTCCATTGCGAAGAACATAGGCAGGTTGGCCACCTCGGACTCGCTCCTCGGCGGCTGACAGCTAACAAGCAAATCCCAAGCCGTTTGCGACCGGAACCGCCAATTAAAACGGCAGATGGTCGCGTCGCGCCGCTTCGAGATCGCGCAGCTCACGTCCTGCCTGAAGAGTTTCGGTCGTATCGATTTCACCTTGGGCATCGCCGGCCGCCGGCACAGCGCCACGATCAGACGGCCATTCGCAAACATACCCGGCTCCGACGGCGCTGATTTGAGCGGGCTTTCGCGCGGCATATATTTTGCCGCGAATACACGTTAAACGGGTGCGACTTCCGTCGACATCAAGTCGAAAAAGACAACTTGGAAGAACAGTAATCGTACACTGATGTGTCTCGATCGTAAATCGTGCGACACCTTCAAAGAGCACGATCATGGCGCCGCGGCGCAATTCGACCCGTACGGTTCGTTCGCGCATGGCGTCCCCGGTCTCGTTGCCATCCTTCGTTAGCTTCAATTCTTCGATCCGCAATTCCGAATCACCGGAAATTCGTGCGAGCGCGCCTGGTATCAGGATCATATTAAGCTGCCCATCATTCGAAGTCTTCAAAGTGGAACCGGGCCCGAGTTTGGTCTGTAAATCGATTGGCCGGAAGTCGCTTGCTTCTTTTGACCTGTAGGTGCTTTCCCCGCGGAACGAGAGGACACTCGCGACCACCTGACGGCTGATCCCTTCCCAGCAGCTACCTAAAGCGAGCGTGCAGACTAGAATCGAAATATAGCAGGCGCGGGACATCTGCCATTCATCCGAACAAGTAGCAAATCGTGCAACCGGAAAGTTTATGGCTGGCCGCGCAAGGATGTCGGCAATAACTGTCCGCTATTTCAACTCGAGAGCGCGACGACTTAAGGAACTGTCGCTGGGCTTTTTGTTGAAAGTGTAGCGATGCTAGCAACTCCGGGGGTCTATTGGCAAGCCAAATCGGCTCAATTGCTAGGCTGCACATGGATCCGGTAAGCAATGTGAGTAGCCAATTCGTCTAACCGCAGCTCGATGGAAAACAGCGGATCGCTAGGGAGTTCCGACGACAATCGAACTGACCGGATCTGTTCCGATGGGTAGTAGCACCGCTTGAATGATCGAATCGAGTTTGTTTAAGTCGACAGGTTTAACGAGGTGATGGGAGAAACCAACATCGCGGCTTCGGCGAACATCCTCTTCCATTCCGTAGCCGGACAAGGCGATGCCCAAAACTTCACCTTTCGCGCGTAAGGCTTTTAAAAGATCCGTGCCGCTCCCATCGGGCAAACCGATGTCGCTGACGAGGACATCGAATTGTTTTGTTGCCGCCAGATCGAGCGCGGAGCGAACGTCGTAGGCCGGATAAACGTCATAACCACGCCGCCGGAGCAACCGAGTAAGCGAGCGATTCGTGTCTTCGTGATCTTCCACCAGAAGCAGACGGACTGATCTGCGCTCCGAGGTCGAGCGCGGCGCGTCGTTAGGTTTTGGAGTCGTGTTCCTTTCGCAAGTCGGAAAGAGCGTGGTAAACCTGGCTCCTTGATTCCGCCCATCGCTTTGGGCGTTGATCAAACCGTGATGAGCTTCAACCAGAGCTTTGCTGATTGCCAGACCAAGTCCGAGCCCGCCTAATTGTGTGCGCGCGCCTTGCTCGAAAGCGTGGAAAACTTTTGGCAGCAATTCAGAATCGATACCGCAGCCCGAGTCTTCGACTTCCACGCAAAATTGTCCCTCGCCATTATTGGTCGTCCGAACGGATAGCTTTCCGCCGTTAGGCGTAAACTTGACGGCGTTCTTGATCAAATTCCAAAAGATCTGTTGGAGACGGGCCGGGTCCGCTTGGAGATAAACTTTATTTGCCTCGAACTCAGTCCGGAGCTCGAGTTTTTTTTGTTCGATTTCCGATTGGCAAATTTCAAGAGCGTTTCGCAACAGCCTATGAGCATCAACAATTTCGAAACTCAGTTGCACTTTACCTTTGCTGATCCGCGTCAGATCGAGAAGATCGTCGATCAAGCGGGCTTCCAGCTCCACGTTCCGACGAATGAGCTGGAGCGATTCGCGCAGGCCCTCTGAAAGATTGTTCTCCTGCTCGAGGCAAAAAACCGATGCCAACACCGGAGTGAGCGGGGTGCGCAACTCGTGGCTAAGCATCGCAAGAAAGCGGTCCTTCGCGGCGCTCGCGCGCTCTGCTTCTGCGCGCGCCTGCTCAGCTGTAGCCTGCTCGCGAATTAAATTCGCCCGCTCCTCAGCCTGTCGCTTTATCTGTTCCGTTTTTTTGAAAAGCTCGACAAACACGGCGATCTTTGCCCGCAGGATATCGGGAACAACGGGCGTGAGAATGTAATCGACCGCGCCCAAAGAGTAACCGCGCGAAATGTGGCTCACCGTGTCGTTGATCGCGCTCACGAAAATAATCGGCGTAGTTTCAGAACGCTGCCGCTGCCTGATCAAGGCGGCGGTTTCAAAGCCGTCCAGTCCCGGCATATTCACATCCAGCAGGATGGCGGCGAAATCCCGCTGGAGGAGGTGGCGCAATGCTTCCTTGCCTGACCGCGCACAGACAATGTCTTGGTTCAACTCGGCCAACATCACTTCGTAGGCCAGAAGTTTGTCGGCACGATCGTCCACGACGAGAATGCTGACTTTCTCTTCGGCGGAATCGTTGCTCGTCGTGTTAGGTGACATCAGCGGTGCAACCAGTTACGCAGGAGAGACAGCAGCTCCTCCGTTTCGACCGGTTTGGCGATGTAATCGCTTGCCCCGGCATCTATGCACTTTTCGCGGTCGCCCTTCATCGCCTTGGCGGTCAGGGCAACGATCGGGAGTTCATGAAAGCTGAACATCTGGCGGATTGCGCGCATCGTGTCATAGCCGTCCATCTCCGGGAGCATGATGTCCATCAGCACCAGGTCGATGTGGCGCGCTTTCTGTAGTGCTTCAATTCCCGCCTTACCGGTTTCGGCGGAGATCACATTGATTTTATAACGTTCCAACAAGCTCGTCATCGCGAAGATATTACGAATATCGTCGTCGACGATCAGGATTTTCTTGCCCGCAAAAATTGCATTTGGATCATGCATGCGCTGCAAGAGATCGCGTTTATCGGCCGGCAATTTTGAAACGTCTCGATGTAGCCATAACGCGGTTTCATCGAAAAGCCGTTCCGGACTGCGGACATCTTTAACAATGATGGTTTGGGCAAGGCGATTGAGTTGTTCCTCTTCCTTTCGTGACAACTCTTTGCCCGTATAAACAATCACTGGCAACTGGTAATGTTCCGCCCGGATTTGCTCGATTAACTTGAACCCGGACATGTCCGGCAACATCAGGTCAAGGACAACGCAACCGAACTCCCGATCGCGAAGTGCCGCCAACGCCTCCGCAGCCGTGCCCACATCAATCAGTTCGACTGTTCCGTTTCCAACGAGTTCCCGAATCGCAGCGCGTTGGGCGTCATCGTCTTCGATTACGAGCAGTCTTTTGGTCTTTGCCCCAGCCACCGCCGCGGCCTTGGCGAAAACGGTCCGAATAGCATTTGAATCTACCGGTTTCTCCAACGTGGCGATCGCGCCGTACTTCAAGGCGTTCGGCGGTGCGGCGTCCGACACTGATAAAACGATTACCGGAATGTGGCGCGTAGTTAGATCGGATTTTAATCGCTCCAGAAGCTTGAACCCTTCAATGTCCCTCAGCTGCCAATCGACCGTGATTGCGATCGGTGAATATTCACGGACGAGCGCCGGGGCAGTCCGTCCTTGCGGAGTAACGATTCCTTTCAAGCCAGCCTCATTCGCGGACTCGAGAAGTCGCTGCGCCAAATCGCGATCCTGTTCGACAATGAGGATGGCCTTGTCGGACGGCAATATGTCGAAGCGGTCATCGGGGATTGAGGCGTTTGTCAATGGAGCAATCGCGGGTTCGCTCTTGTCGCGCTGGGTAGTCGCCGCGATTTTCGGTGCTGCTGTTCCACTGATCTTCTCGAGTTCGGTCGAGGGGTAAGCGTCCGGTAAGAACAAGGTGAACGTGCTACCGCTCCCTTCATCACTTTCAAGCTTGATCTCCCCGCCAAGTAGACGAGCGAGCTCACGGCTGATAGCCAGACCGAGGCCCGTGCCGCCATAGCGCCGACTCGTGCTGCCATCGGCCTGTTGGAACGCTTCGAAAATTGTTGCCTGCTTTTCTGACGGAATTCCAATCCCACTGTCGCTGACCGAAAACGCGAACACCTGCTTTGCCCGATCGAGCAGCGGATGATCGGCGCTCCATCCAGTTGGGGCTGACGTGATGCGCAACGTAACGTGACCGCGCTCGGTGAACTTGAATGCATTCGACAACAGATTCTTCAGGACCTGATCCAGTCTTTGCGCATCTGTGTAAATCGCCGGCGGAAGCTTCTCATCGATGTCGATCTTGAAGGTGAGGCCTTTGTTTTCTGCGACGTGTCCAAAGGTGCGCTCCAGGTTTTGCTGCATTTCCTGAAAGCGAACTTCTCCCACATCCACCGTAACGGTGCCGGATTCGACTTTGGAAAGGTCGAGGATGTCGCTGATTAATTTGAGGAGATCGACGCCCGAATCGCGAATCGTTCGGGCAAATTCCACTTGTTTGGAGTTCAGATTACCTTCCGGATTCGATGACAATTGCTCCGCCAGGATGAGCAAACTGTTCAGCGGCGTCCGCAATTCGTGCGACATGTTCGCGAGAAATTCGCTCTTGTAACGAGATGTCAGCGAAAGTTGCTGCGCCTTGTCTTCGAGAGCCTGCCGCGCTTGTTCGACTTCTCGGTTTTTCCTTTCGACTTCGGCGTTTTGTTCGAACAGCTGCCGCGCTTTTTCTTCGAGTTCCTGGTTGGTCTGCTGCAATTCCTCCTGCCGGCTCTGCAATTCCGCTGCGAGCGATTGCGACTGTTTCAGAAGATCTTCCGTCCGGGTGTTCGCTTCAATTGTGTTGAGGACGATTCCAATGCTTTCGGTCAACTGGTCGAGGAATGCCTGATGGGTCGGATTAAATTGTTCGGCGGACGAAAGTTCCATTACGGCTTTCACCTGACCTTCGAAGAGAATCGGCAGTACTACGATGTTCCTAGGAGGTGCACCACCAAGTCCGGAACTAATCCTGACGTAATCGTCAGGCACGTTCGTCAGAAGAATGCGTTCCTTCTCGAGCGCGGCTTGTCCGACAAGTCCTTCGCCAAGCTTGAACCGACTGTTAACTCCTTTGCGATCATGACAAGCGTAGCTGGCGAGCAACTTCAACTCAGGTTCGCTCCCGTTGCCCTCTATAATATAGAAGACTCCCTGCTGAGCAGAAACAACCGGGGCCAGCTCTGAAAGAATCATCCGCGCGACCGCGAGCAAATCTCGTTGCCCTTGCAACATTCGGCTGAACTTGGCCAGATTCGTCTTTAACCAGTCCTGCTCGTTGTTGCGAGATGTCGTGTCGCGGAGATTGCGGATCATCTCGTTGATGTTGTCCTTGACGAAGGCAACTTCGCCTTGGGCCGCGACCTGAATGGAACGGGTCAGGTCGCCTTTGGTTACGGCCGTGGCGACATCGGCAATGGCGCGCAGCTGAGAGGTGAGGTTGCCGGCCAGCTGGTTCACGTTGTCGGTCAGATCGCGCCATGTTCCGGCAGCGCCCGGCACGTTCGCCTGCCCGCCAAGTTTTCCTTCGACACCTACCTCGCGCGCAACCGTCGTCACCTGATCGGCGAACGTCGCCAGCGTGTCGATCATGCTGTTGATCGTGTGAGCGAGCGCTGCGATTTCGCCTTTCGCTTCGAGTAGCAACTTTTGTTTCAGGTCACCGTTTGCGACTCCGGTCACAACTTTGGCGATACCGCGAACCTGATCGGTCAGATTGCTGGCCATGAAATTCACCGAGTCGGTCAAATCTTTCCAGGTCCCACCAACTCCGCGGACGACTGCTTGTCCGCCAAGTTTTCCTTCCGTGCCTACCTCGCGTGCGACGCGCGTCACTTCCGACGCAAACGAGTTCAGTTGGTCCACCATCGTGTTGACCGTGTTCTTCAGCTCGAGAATCTCGCCTTTGACATCGACCGTGATTTTCTTCGAAAGGTCGCCGGTCGCGACCGCGGTGGTCACGGCGGCGATGTTACGGACCTGCGCGGTCAGATTGCTGGCCATGAAATTGACCGAGTCGGTAAGATCCTTCCAAGTTCCGGACACGCCTTCGACTCGCGCCTGACCGCCGAGCGCACCATCCGATCCTACTTCGCGGGCCACGCGCGTTACTTCCGACGCGAACGACCGCAGCTGGTCCACCATGGTGTTGATGGTGTCCTTCAATTCGAGAATTTCTCCACGCACATCGACCGTGATCTTTTTGGAAAGGTCGCCATTCGCGACCGCCGTCGTCACGTCGGCAATGTTGCGGACCTGACCGGTAAGATTGCCGGCCATCGAATTCACCGAATCAGTCAGATCTTTCCAAGTGCCGGCGACGCCGCGCACATTGGCTTGACCGCCCAGCCGGCCGTCCGTTCCCACTTCGCGCGCCACGCGTGTCACTTCCGACGCGAACGAGCTGAGCTGGTCCACCATCGTGTTGATGGTGTTCTTCAACTCCAAGATTTCGCCTTTGACGTCGACGGTGATTTTCTTGGAAAGATCACCGTTTGCGACCGCGGTCGTCACTTCGGCGATGTTGCGGACCTGGCCGGTAAGGTTGCCGGCCATGAAATTCACGCTGTCGGTCAAATCTTTCCACGTCCCGGCGACACCGCGCACATCGGCCTGCCCACCAAGTTTTCCTTCGGTACCAACTTCGCGCGCCACGCGCGTTACTTCTGCAGCGAATGAACTGAGTTGGTCCACCATGGTGTTGATGGTGTTTTTCAGCTCCAAAATTTCTCCGCGAACATCGACTGTGATCTTTTTCGAGAGATCGCCGCGAGCGACTGCCGTCGTCACTTCGGCAATGTTGCGCACCTGACCGGTAAGGTTGCCGGCCATGAAGTTCACCGAATCGGTCAAGTCCTTCCACGTTCCGGAAACGCCTTTCACTTCCGCCTGGCCACCCAAAATTCCTTCCGAACCCACCTCGAGAGCGACACGCGTCACCTCCGACGCGAACGAACTGAGCTGGTCCACCATCGTGTTGACGGTGTTTTTCAGTTCCAAAATTTCGCCGCGAACGTCCACCGTGATCTTTTTCGACAAGTCGCCCCGCGCGACCGCGGTGGTGACGTCCGCGATGTTGCGGACCTGACCGGTTAGATTACCGGCCATGAAGTTCACCGAATCAGTGAGATCCTTCCAAGTGCCGGAAACGTCCCGCACCTCGGCCTGGCCTCCGAGTTTACCTTCCGAACCGACCTCACGCGCCACGCGCGTGACTTCCGAGGCAAACGAACCAAGGCGATCAACCAGCGTGTTGATCGTGTTTTTCATCTCGAGAATCTCGCCCTTCACGTCGACCGTGATCTTTCGAGACAGATCGCCATTTGCGATCGCAGTGGTGACCTCGGCGATATTACGCACCTGTGCGGTCAGATTTCCCGCCATCAGGTTGACGTTTTCGGTCAAGTCCTTCCACGTTCCCGCGACGCCTTTCACATCGGCCTGGCCGCCAAGTTTCCCTTCCGTGCCCACCTCGCGCGCCACGCGCGTCACTTCCGATGCGAACGATCGCAATTGGTCCACCATGGTGTTGATGGTGTCCTTCAATTCCAAAATCTCGCCGCGGACATCCACCGTGATCTTCTTGGAAAGGTCGCCATTGGCGACAGCGGTTGTGACATCGGCAATATTGCGGACCTGGCCGGTGAGGTTGCCGGCCATCGAGTTGACGCTGTCGGTCAAATCTTTCCATGTGCCCGCGACGCCTTTCACATCTGCCTGACCACCAAGTTTTCCTTCCGTGCCGACCTCGCGAGCAACTCGTGTCACTTCCGAAGCGAACGAACTGAGTTGGTCGACCATCGTGTTGATCGTGTTCTTCAGCTCGAGAATTTCGCCTTTTACATCGACCGTGATCTTCTTGGACAGATCGCCGCGCGCGACGGCCGTGGTGACGTTGGCAATGTTGCGCACCTGGCCGGTTAGGTTGCGCGCCATGAAGTTGACCGAATCGGTCAGGTCTTTCCACGTGCCCGAAACGCCTTCGACCCGGGCCTGACCACCCAGAATTCCTTCCGAACCCACTTCGCGGGCCACGCGGGTGACTTCCGATGCGAACGATCGCAGTTGGTCCACCATCACGTTGACGGTGTCCTTCAACTCCAAAAATTCGCCTTTGACGTCGACCGTGATTTTTTTCGTCAGGTTTCCGTTTGCCACCGCGGTCGTAACCGTGGCGATGTTACGGACTTGCGCGGTTAAGTTTCCCGCCATCAGGTTCACGTTTTCGGTCAGGTCCTTCCAAGTCCCGGCCACACCTTTGACTTTTGCCTGGCCTCCCAGTTTTCCTTCCGTGCCTACTTCGCGGGCCACGCGGGTAACTTCCGAAGCAAACGCGCCAAGTTGATCGACCATTGCGTTTACGGTCTTGGCCGTGCGCAAAAATTCGCCCTGCAGTGGTTGTCCGTCGATTTCTCTGGCCATTGTTTTCGAAAGATCGCCTTTCGCAACGGCCCCGATGACGCGCGACATTTCGCTGGTCGGATGAACCAAGTCTCCGATGAGCGTGTTGATCGAACCGATCGAATCAGCCCAGCCGTCCGAAACCGCGCCCAGTGAAATTCGCTGACCAATACGACCCTCCTTGCCAACCACCCGCCCGATGCGCTCGAGCTCGTGGCTCATTCGTTCGTTGATCGCAATGACCTCGTTGAAAGTATCGGCCACTTTGCCGGCAAGCCCGGTCCAGTCCTCCGGCAAGCGGACAGAGAAGTTGCCGCGCTTAAATGCGGTCAACGCGCTGAGCAATTGTTTTAGCTCGACCTGGTTGTCGCCATTGAACCGGGAACCGTTTGCGGGACGAACGAGAGAGACAGGAGTAGATTTCTTCATAACGAATCAGGAGAATGACAAGAGTGAAAAAGAAACACGTATACCGATCGCGAATTTCGACTCGGTAAGAATGAGCCCCATAAACCGTGCCCGCGGAGGCAGATTCATCGCATGAGATCGAACCCGCGGCAAGCAACGGATGCACATTTCTGTCGCTGATTGGCAGCGCGTACGGGAGTCGAACCCGTGCACCGGCCTTGAGAGGGCCGTGTCCTAACCACTAGACGAACGCGCCATCGTAGTTTTGAGGGCGCTTAAAATAACCGTTGCCGCAGATCGAGCAAGATTGCCTTTTTACGCCTCGAAGAAAACTCGCGCGGGGTCGGGGAAAATCAGCCCTCGCGCTGGAACTTCTTGGCGCGACTCGCTTTTTGTTTCTTTTTCGGCGTTGGACTTGGTGTCGGTAAAGCGCTGTCGGTTTCATGCCGCACTCGTGCTTGGGTGATTTGACTCAAATGCGCGATCTTCAACTGGTCGAGCGCCGTTTTCATTTCCCCGGTCCGGGCCAATACGCGCATCCGTCCGTAATAAAGATCGTAATAATCACGGAGCCGTTGTCGTTTCTCCAAATCGGTCCGCGCCAATGCTGCCGATCTTTTTGCCGCGACGATGTCGGGCTCGTTTACGACCTGATTTTGCAGTTGTCGCCATTCAATGTGCAGCCGGCGCTCGTCCGCTTCTTTGCCTAACGAGGTTTGCTTAAAAATCTCATCAATCTGCGCGCGTTCCGGAATGCTCGGTTCCGCGGTCGCACTAGGGACCGGCGCTGGCCGGGGCACGCTCGATTGTAGATCCGAATCGGTTGCGACCTGGCCGCTCACCAACGCGGCACTGGCGCAGAAAACCAAGATCAGCAGCGAGAGTTTCACGAAGTGGCTAACTTGATCGCAATCGAAAGATGACGCAACAGAGCGCACCTCGCATTGACACTCGCTGAACTTTCGACATGCGGTATGTAACTGGGTGTGATAAAGATCACGGCGGTTTAGCGGGGCGTAGCTTAGCTTGGTAGAGCGCCTGGTTTGGGACCAGGAGGTCGGAGGTTCAAATCCTCTCGCCCCGATTTAGCCCGCGGTTCCGGACTAGTTCGTTTCATAGCCAAGATTCGGCCCCAGTCGCTTCTCCACGGTCGCAATTGATTCACTCCGCCGTTGCGCATAATCCGCAACCTGGTCGCGTCCAATTTGTCCGACTCCGAAATATTTCGCTTCCGGATGCGAAAAATAAAAGCCGCTTACGCTTGCGGCCGGATGCATCGCGTACGATTCGGTCAGTTTGATGTCGATCTTGCTTTCGGCGTTGAGCAAATCGAATAGCGTCCGCTTTTCGACGTGATCGGGACATGCCGGATACCCGGGAGCGGGCCGGATTCCCTGATATTTTTCGCGAATCAAATCGGCGTTGGACAGATTCTCGTCGCGCCCGAAACCCCACGCGATCCGCGCCTGCTTGTGCAAATATTCGGCAAAAGCTTCGGCCAGTCGGTCCGCGAGCGCTTTCGCGATAATCGCGCTGTAATCGTCGTGGGCGGCCGCAAACTTCTTCGAAAGCTGATCAGCACCATGAATCGTGACCGCAAATCCCCCCAGATAATCTGACGCACCGATGTAATCCGCCAGACAATGGTTAAATTGGTCGGCCGGCTTTTGGATTTGCTGCCGCAAGAAATAAAATGTGGCGAGTTTTTCGCGCCGTCCCGCAGTCGCGGGATCGACAAAAAGATCGACATCGTCGCCAGTTGAGGTTGCCGGCCAGAATCCAAAGATGCCACGGGCCGTTAGCGAATTGTCGGCGACGATTCGCTCCAGGATCTCTTGCGCGTCATCAAAAAGCTCGCGCGCTTGTTTGCCGATTGTCGCATCGTCGAAAATGGCCGGATATCTGCCGCGCAATTCCCAGACATGAAAAAATGGCGACCAATCGATGTACTCCCGAAGATCGACAATCGACGGGGCAACTGTGCGAGTTCCGATAAAATCCGGCTTCGGCGGCTTGTAATCATTCCACTTAATTGATGTCCGATTCGCGCGCGCTTGATCGAGCGTCAGTAATTTTTTGGCGTGCGCTTTCGCACTGTATGCTTTGCGCAATGCATCGTATTCCGCCCGGGTTTTGGCGTCGAACACCGCTTTTTGCTTTGCATTCAACAACGAATTGACCACCCCGACCGCGCGGGATGCGTCCAGGACGTGGATCGTGCTTTCGTGATAATGCGGCGCGATCTTCACTGCCGTGTGCGCCCGGCTCGTCGTGGCACCGCCGATAAGAAGCGGCAATTCAAATTTTTCGCGCTCCATCTCCTGGGCAACGTGCACCATTTCGTCGAGCGATGGCGTGATCAGTCCGCTCAATCCGATCGCGTCTGCTTTTTTCTCGCGCGCAGTCTCCAAGATTTTCGCTGCCGGCACCATCACGCCAAGATCGACAACGTCGTAGTTATTACATTGCAACACCACGCCAACGATGTTCTTGCCAATGTCGTGCACGTCGCCTTTGACCGTCGCCATGATGATGCGTCCTTGCGGTTTCGCGCCCGCTGATTTTTCCGCTTCCATGAACGGCATCAAATACGCGACCGCCTTCTTCATCACCCGCGCGCTCTTCACCACCTGCGGCAGGAACATTTTTCCCGACCCGAAGAGATCGCCGACCACGCTCATTCCCGCCATGAGCGGCCCTTCGATCACGTCGAGCGGGCGTTTGCAATTCTTGCGTGCTTCTTCGGTGTCGATGTCGATGTAATCAACGATGCCTTTGACGAGCGCGTGCTTCAGCCGTTCTTCGACAGACTGCGCGCGCCACGCTTCGTCTTTAACTCTGCTTTTTCCCTTCGCTTTGATGTTTTCCGCGAAATCGACCAGCCGCTCGGTTGCGTCCTCTCGCCGATTGAGAAGCACGTCTTCGACTCGCTCACGAAGCTCCGGCTGAATCTCTTCGTAAACGGCGAGCTGACCGGCGTTCACGATTGCCATGTCGAGTCCGGCTTTAATCGCATGGAACAGAAACGCGGCATGCATCGCTTCGCGGACGGTGTTGTTGCCACGGAAGGAAAACGAAATGTTACTTACGCCGCCGCTGACGTGAACGCCCGGCAAATTCTTTTTGATCCAGCGCGTGGCTTCGATGAAGTCCATCGCGTAATTACGATGCTCTTCCAGACCGGTGGCGACGGTGAGAATGTTGGGATCGAAAATGATGTCGGTCGCTGAAAAATCAGCGCGCTCGGTGAGAAGTTTGTAAGCGCGGGCGCAAATGTCGATCTTCCGCTGGAAATTATCGGCCTGGCCTTGTTCGTCGAATGCCATCACGATGACGGCTGCTCCATATCGCCTGATCAACTGTGCCTGGCGCAGGAATTCTTCCTCGCCGTTTTTCAAGCTGGTCGAATTCACGACCGCTTTGCCTTGCACACATTTCAGTCCAGCCTCGATCACGCTCCATTTCGAGCTGTCGATCATGATTGGGATGCGCGAAATCTCCGGCTCGCTTGCGATTAAATTCAAAAAGCGCGTCATCGCCGCTTCGGAATCGATCATTCCCTCGTCCATATTGACGTCGAGGATGTTGGCGCCGCCTTGCACTTGTTGACGCGCGACCGCAAGAGCGCCGT
>JALYKJ010000198.1 GCA_030774845.1 Verrucomicrobiota bacterium | reverse complement strand
AAGCGGGATTTGCCCAATTTCGCGCAGGTAAATCTTTATTCCGGTATCGCTATCTTCAGCGGCCATATAGCCTTTCTTCATGAAAAATTGGGGGTAGGGCCGACAAGTTGCCGGCTTTTGTGTTCGTGGCTGGCTCCTTGATCGGATTTCTTAACATCAGGGAAACTACTTAACAAGGTTAAATATTCCGAATGTTGACATTCCTCCAACTGGCTTTGTTCAATCTTTCTTAAAACATTTGCCAGAGTGGTTTCGCCAGGGCGAAGGGGACCCTGACGCCGGGGTATTTGCCGCTTTTCGCCTTCGCAATTTTCTGCAAGTCTTTGTCCAGTCGTTCCCTCCATGCTGGCAAAAATTTACTCGGCCGCGGTTTATGGCGTCGATGCTTACGAAGTGGAAATCGAAGTCAACGCCGGCGCGGGCGATCCAAAGATGGTCATTGTCGGCTTGCCCGATGCCGCCGTAAAGGAAAGCAAGGATCGCGTCCGAACAGCGATTGCCAACAGCGCGTACAAATGGTCGCGCAAACGGACCACGATCAACTTGGCGCCGGCCGACATCAAAAAAGAAGGGCCGAGCTTCGATCTTCCGATCGCGCTCGGAATGATTGCCGTGGCGGAAGGGCTGAATACTTCGGCGTTCGAAAAATTTAGTTTCGTCGGCGAATTGGCGCTCGACGGCAGTGTGCGTCCTGTCAAAGGCGTGCTCCCGGTCGCATTGGAAGCGCGGCGCCGCGGCAAGCAAGCGCTCTTTGTGCCGGAGGCGAACGCGCCCGAAGCCGCAATGGTGAAGAAGATCGACATCTACGGCGTGCACAATTTGCGCGAGACTTTCCAATTTCTTCGCGGCGAACTTCCGCTGCTCCCAACCCGCGGCGATCTCACCGGATTTTTCGCAACCCACCAAAATTACGATGTCGATTTCGCCGACGTGAAAGGACAGCGTCACGTCAAACGCGCAATTGAAGTCGCAGTCGCCGGCGGTCACAACATTCTCATGATTGGCCCGCCCGGCTCCGGAAAATCGATGTTGTCGAAACGGATCCCGACAATTATTCCGCCGATGTCGCTCGATGAAGCGATTGAGACGACGAAAATCCACAGCATTGCCGGATTTCTTGACGGCGAAAAATCTTTTGTCGCGACGCGGCCGTTCCGCTCGCCGCATCACACCATTAGCGACATCGGTCTGCTCGGCGGCGGCGCCTTCCCGACTCCGGGAGAAGTGAGCCTCGCCCACAACGGCGTTCTTTTTCTCGATGAATTGCCCGAGTTCAAACGATCGGCGCTGGAGGTAATGCGGCAGCCGCTTGAAGACGGAAAAGTAACGATTTCGCGGGCCGCCGGAAGCCTCACCTTTCCGAGTGAATTCATGCTGGTGGCGGCAATGAATCCCTGCCCATGCGGATATTTTGGTGACCTAAAACGCGAATGCCGCTGCAGTCCGGTTCAAGTCCAGCGCTATCGGCAGCGAATTTCCGGACCCCTTCTCGACCGGATCGATCTCCATATTGAAGTGCCGGCGGTGGAATACCGTGATGTTTCGAGCGAACGCGCCGAAGAAAATTCCACCGCGATTCGCGCGCGAATTGCTGGGGCCCGGCAAAAACAGCACGAACGTTTTGCACGCGACGCAAAAACAAATTGCAACGCGCGCATGACTACGCGGCATTTGAAGACGCACTGCAAACTGAACGCCGATTCGCAGGACCTGATTCGCGTCGCGATGACAGAGTTGAACTTGAGCGCGCGCGCTTACGATCGGATCCTCAAGGTCTCACGCACCATCGCCGATTTGGACGATAAGATCGACATCGCGCCGGAGCACGTGAGCGAAGCGATTCAATATCGCACGTTCGATCGGACGCTGTGGATTTAAACCGGTTTTGTGGGAATGTTGAATCTGAGTTCAGGCCGATCTGCATCTCATAAAAGGAAGGCGAGCGAACGATGAAACCGAACTCCGAACGAAAAGAGAATCGGAGAGGCAGGAATTCCGGAACCCGGTTTCCTATTATTGATTGCAATTTTCAAGCCTTCCCACTCGACCGCTATTACGGTGGTTCCACCGGCAGTTCACAGCCCTCGTTCCTCAACATCAGTCGCGAATACTTCCGCTCTGAAGCACGCCGGAATTTTCTCGCCGAAGTCGCATTTTTTCTCGTCATCGCCGCCATTCTCGCGGCGACATTTATCAGCGGCGCGAGCACGATCATTCATTTCCTCCATCTCCCCGCCGCTTGAGTCTGACGCGACTGGAAAACATGCCGACCAGTAGAGCGATCCGTTTCGTGTCGATGTCGATCGTTTCCGGTTTGCTCCTGGGTTGTCGCCCAGCTGTCGACCGAACATTGGAAGAAATGATCGATCACGTTTATCCGGTCGAGCCAACCGCGACTCTGAGCGTGACTAATCGCGATGGCTCCATTCGCATTTACGGCGCGGGCGGCGAGACGCGCGATGTCCGGGTCGAAGCGATCAAGAAGGCGTACAGCGCCGAGCGATTGAGAGCGATTTCGGTGCAAGTGTCCGCGCAACCGAATTCGATCTCGATCGAAACAATCTATCCGCCAGATTCAGACGCTGGATTCTCCGACCGGTCCGGGACGGTCGATTATGTGATTGTTGTTCCACAAACAATCCGCATTTCGAAATTAGAGCTGACCAACGGCGAAGTGCTGGTCGAAGAAATGCGGAGCGAAGAAGCGCGGGCGCACCTCGGCAACGGCCGCTTGTTCGCGCACAATTGCTTCGGCAATCTCGATCTCAGCCTCAAGACCGGCAACCTCGCGATCGCTTATGAGTGGTGGGAGGAACGTGAGTTTTCCATCCACGCCACCATCCAAAATGGCAACGCCTTCGCTTACATTCCGAGCGAAGCCGCCTTTCATCTTATCGCGCACACAGCCACTGGAAAAATCGCCAATGATTTCGCGGAGAAGGAGGAGCGACATGCCGAGCCGGTCAATAAGATCGACACGTTGGTCGCCGGCGGCGGCAAGACGACCTTTCAGTTCGAAACGCAAGATGGCAACGTCAAGATTGCCGAACACAATCCATAACCAAATCGTCAACGATGCCTTCGTTTGATATTGTCTCTGAAGTCGATGGACAGGAAATAGATAACGCGCTCAATCAGGCGCGGAAAGAACTCGCCACCCGCTTCGATCTAAAAGATGCCAAGACTGAGATTGTTCAGGAGAAGGACAAGATCGTGCTTATGGCCGATGATGCCGCCCATTTGAAGGCCCTGCGCGAGATTGTGATTGGCAAACTTTCCAAACGCGGCGTCGATCTACGCAATCTAAAACAGGAAGAGCCGGCGCTTTCTTCAGTTGGTCATGCGCGGCAGGAACTGAAAATTCAACAAGGCTTGGAAGGCGACAAAGCCAAGGAGATCATTCAGGCGATCAAATCGCACAATTTCAAAGTGCAAAGTCAGTTGCAAGATCGACAAATTCGCGTGACCGGAAAAAAGAAGGACGAGCTCCAGACCGTGATCCAGTTCGTGCGCAGCCGCGATTTTGGCGTGGCGACAAATTTCAAAAACTTCCGCGACTAAGGCCAACCGCGGATTACGCGGATGCCACAGATTCCAGAACAGAAGAATCCGCTAAACACGCCAAAGCACGCTAAGCCTTTCCGAGCCAAGTCTGCCTTCTTTTGGCGTATTTGGCGGATCAATTGTCACTCACCCTGCACCGGCGGCCCTTTGTCATTTCGAGGGGAGTCGAGAAATCTCTTGCTGTTTCGGCCCGCTAACCACCCTGCACCGGCGGCATGATCGAAATTTCGTCGTCAGCCTTCAATTTGTAATTGCGATCGACGAATTCGACACCGGCGCCGACTAAAATGTTTTTGTCGTGGGCGTGCAGCGCGGGAAACTTGGCATAAAGATTTTCCAACAGATCGGAAACCGCTACGCCGTTGGTTAGATCGAGATCTACTGCTTCAGTGCCGGCCAAATCGCGCAGTTGCGCGTAAAATTGCACGTGAATTTTCACGAGATCTGTTTACAAGTCCGCCTCTCCCCGTTCTCGGGGAGAGGATTGCCTGCCGCGCCATAGCACAGCGTAGGCGGGAGGTGAGGGGGCTTCTTTTGCGGATTACCCGCAATCCTGACTCTGTCGCTAACATGCATCTTCATTTATTCGATTGAGCAATCAATTCTTTCCGCAGAACTCCGATGCAGGGCAAATTGCGATACCGCTCGTCGTAGTCGAGTCCGTAGCCGACCACGAATTCGTCCTCGATTTCAAAGCCGAGATAATCGGCGTCGACTTCACGCGCGCGTCGTTTCTTTTTGCTCAAGAGAACGCAGACGCGAATGCTGCGCGGGTCGGCTGTTTCAAGTTTCTCCCGAATGGCCCCAAGCGTGTGTCCGCTGTCGAGAATGTCATCCAGGATCAAAACATGTCGATCTTTCACGTCCGGCAGCGCCACTTGTTTGAAAATCACTTCGCCGCTGGTTTGCGCTTTGCCGTGGTAACTCGCCACGCTCAGGCAATCCAACTTTAGCGGCAGCGGAATTCGCCGAAGCAAATCGGCCATGAACATCAAGCTGCCGTTCAAGACAGCGATGACGGTCAGTTCGCGGTCGCGGTAATCAGTGGAGATTTGCGCGGCAATCTCATCGAGGCGACGCTGAATCGTCGGTTCATCAAACAAAACGCGCTCGAGGTCGTCTTGCACTGAACATTATTAGGCCATGCTTCGGGCAAAGATCAACGCGCGACTCTTCCTCAACCAAATGCTAATTTTTTGGCGATGCAGGTGCAGCACGAAAAATTCGAGGTCCGCACAAATGGCAAGGGGACCTACGAAATTACCGATAACGTTGGGGACAAGATCGACAAATCGGGTATACGAAACGGGGTCGTGACCATTTTCGTCCAGCACACGAGCTGTAGCCTGACCACGATGGAGAATGCAGCACCGGCTGCACGCCGCGATGTGGAACGGTTCTTCGACCAGCTGGTGCCGGAAGATGCAGACTACGAACACGACGATGAAGGCCCGGACGACATGCCCTCGCACATTCGCATGGTCCTGACGCGCACGAGTGAAACCGTGCCGATTGCTGATGGAAAAATGCAGCTCGGCACCTGGCAGGGAATTTTCCTTTTCGAACACCGTCGAGAATCGCATCGTCGGCGCGTTTGTCTGACGATCATGGGTAAATGATTCCTGTAGAAGCGCGGGTCCTCACGCGCAATTGCGGCTGAGGACAGCCGCCACTACAGATCGTAAATCGCGTCCACCAGACGCATTGATTTTTCGTTAGGCAGAACCGACTGCTCCATCTGGTTCATGACGTAACCGAAACTGATTTGATTTTCAGGATCAGCGAACGCGTGACTGCCGCCCGCGCCAGGCTGCCCGAAAGCTGACGGCGATGTTCCGAAGAGGCGACCTCCCACAACTTGACTGTTTAAAGCAGTCAAGTTTTCCTGCACACCGCTGGTGGCCTTCACGCCCTTCAAAACCGCACAGTGCGAATCTTTCATAAATCCGGCTGAGAACGCGGTTGGAATTTGAAAAACGCGATCGACTCCATCAGTCAAAGTCGTGGCCATCCAATTTAAAGTTTGATTGGAAAAAAACGATTGGCCATCGAGCGAGCCGCCGTTGGCCAGGATCGCGTAAAATTTCGCGAGCGCGCTGGCACTGCCGATTCCACCGAAGGAAACGATCCCCTGCGCGCGGATCTCCGGTTTGTTCATTGCGCTGACGGCTTGAAGCCCCGCCGGCGAAGTAAAAACTTTGCGCGCAAAAGTTCCCGGCTTGGTCAGATCGCGATAAAACTGGTCCGAGCCGGACAGGCCTCCCTTAAGCGCGGGCGATTTGCCCGCTCGGGCCGAATACATCGTCGCGACGCGTGGATTTTCCTTTTCTGGCAAACCGATCCAAAGATCGAGACCGAGCGGATCGGCAAAAGTCTTTCGCCAATATTCGCCCAATTTTGTCCCGGAAATTCGCCTAACGAGTTCGTTGAGCAGAAAGCCGAACGTACGCGCGTGATATCCATGCGCGCTTCCCGGCTGCCAGTTCGGTTCTTGTTTCTCGAGCGCGTCGATGACCGATGCGTAGTCGAGCACGTCTACTTTTCGATCGAGCGCGGCCAATCCTGCTTGATGCGACAGTAACAGCGCGAGCGTGATCTTTTCTTTTCCAGCCTGCACGAATTCCGGCCAGAACTCCCCCACCCGACGTTCGATGTCGATCTTGTGTTCCTGCAAGAGATGCAAGAGACACGCGCTGCCGAGTCCTTTCGTCGCTGACCAAACCAGAACGATCGTGTTTTTTTTCCACGCCTGTTCGCGGCGGTTGTCGCAGAATCCGCCGTGAAGCTCGATCAATTCCTTTCCGTTTTGCCAAACAGAAACGGCTGCGCCGAGCTCGCCGAACCTGTCGAAGTTCTCTTGAAACAGCGGTTCGATCCGCGCGCGCAGCTTATCTGCATCGAGTTGCATTTGCTGCAAGATGGAGGGACGACCTCTGGGTCGTCCACATTTTCTTCGGACGCGATCCCGCAGTCGCGGGACGTCCCTCCAATCAGATTAGTTCCTGGACCGCTTTGAGATCGGGATCCTTCTTCGCGATGTCGCGAAAAGATGGATCCATTTTGAAACTGGTTAACAAATGCACCTGCGCCGATCTCGGGTTGCCGAGGAGCGCGTCGTAGCAGCCCATGTTGTAATAATAAATTGGTTCTCGCAAAAGAGCGACCGGCCCTTTGAGGAGAAGCTTCTTAGCTTGGAGGGTTTTACCGAGCTCGTGCAAACAGAACCCGGCATGAAGAAATCCGGCGCTGCAGTGCGGCGCGACCTGGCAAAGCTTGCGGCTGACCGTCAAAGCGCGCGCCCATTTTCTCTCCCGCATCAGGTGGTGGAGTCGCAATTGCAGGACCTCCGGCTGGATTTGCGACGGTGTGTCGATGGCGTTTAACTCGGCGATCGACTCGCGGTTCATGCCGAGTTCGGCATAACCAACCGCCGCCCGTAATCGCCATTCGAAGTCCACCCATGGCTTTAAGCAAAGAGCTTGCCAAAGGGTGGTGTCGCGGCCCTCTACGAGCGCCGGAATTCATGCGACGGTCATAGACCGCCGGCCTACAGAAGCCATTTCGACAGGGCGACGCGCCTGCCCCTACAATAACAAGCCTTCCAGCTCGCTCAGGCGCCGTTCGAACAGCCGCAACGTGCTCTCAATCGGCTTTGGAGTCGTCATGTCGACCCCGGCCACTTTTAACGTTTCCAGCGGAAATTTCGAGCCGCCCGATTTCAGAAACCCAAGATAAGCGTCGATTGCACCAGCATCGCCGCGCAAAACTTTTTCCGAAAGCGCTACCGCGGCGGAAATTCCGGTAGCGTACTTGTAAACATAAAAGGCACCGTAAAAAT
>JALYKJ010000197.1 GCA_030774845.1 Verrucomicrobiota bacterium | reverse complement strand
TTATTGAACAACGTGGCCGAATCGATGGTGATCTTCGGGCCCATGTTCCAGGTCGGATGCTTGAGCGCTTCCTCCACCGTAACATCGACAAGCTGATTCGCGGGCGTTTCGCGAAATGGTCCGCCCGACGCAGTTAAAATAATCCGGCGAACTTCCGATGGCCGGCCATCCAGACACTGAAAGATCGCGTTGTGCTCGGAATCGACCGGCAGAATTTTTATGCCGCGTTTCTGAGCCGCGTCCGTGACAGCCTCGCCGGCCATCACCAGAATTTCCTTGCTCGCTACCGCCAGATCTTTGCCGGATTCAATCGCATCCAGCGCTGGATGCAATCCGGCTGTGCCAACAATTGCGATGAGAACCATGTCGGCATCCTCCAGCCGCGCGATTTCGCGCAAGCCGTTCTCACCGACAAAAATTTTCGGCTGATACTCAAGTTTCGATCGCAAGACGTCGATCTTGCGCTCGTCCACCAAACAAACTGCTTTCGCGCGCGTCTTGTTGGCGGCCGCCGCCAGCTTCTCCACGTTGCTGTTCGCGGCCAGCCCGACGATCTCCATCCGCTCCGGAATGTCGTGCGCCACTTTCAGGGTGCTGTCGCCGATCGATCCGGTCGCGCCCAAGACAACGACGCGTTTACGTTTCATCTTTTTGACAGAATTAACAGAATCAACAAAATCGCTTCAGAGGCAAACAGGTTCCGATCTTGGAAGTCTGAACTTCTTCTTAAATTCCAAACGTTCAGCTCCGAAATTTAGTAGCAGACCCTCATCAAACCCCGTTGCAGTCAGATAGTTTACCAGCTGAACTTCGTATGCCTTCGCCAGTGATTGGCTCGCTTTCAGCTCAACGATCACGGAATTGTTTACTAACAAATCGGCAGTAAACGCTCCGACTATTTGCCCATCATATCGCACGCTGATCGGCCTTTCCGCTTCTGCTTTGACTCCGGCCTTGCGCAGCTCCCAAATGAGCGCGTTTTGATAAACTGATTCAAGGAATCCAGGTCCGAGCGCCGAGTGAACTTTCATCGCAGCGCCAATTATCTCGCCGCAGAGATCGTATGTTGTTGGCTCCCCTTGCATTCTGATCATTCTGTTTATTCTGTCAGAAATTTGTTACGTTACTCGAATCACTAATCGCAGGTAGAAAAACAAAAGCGGCGCAGTGAAGAGAAGACTGTCGATTAAATCGAGCGCGCCCCCGATTCCCGGCAGAAGATTTCCGGAATCCTTAACCCCGGTGCTTCGTTTGATGATCGACTCGGCCAGATCTCCAATAACCGCGGCGAAGCCAAGAAGCAGGCCGAGGATCGTCGCGTGCGTCCAACTCAACATCGACAAATGTCCCGGCATCAATTTGAAAAGCATTAGGCTGCAAAGAAGAGCAAAGACGAGCGCGCCAAAAAATCCTTCCCAGGTTTTTTTCGCGCTGATTTGCGGGACCATCAGATGCCGCCCGATCGCACTGCCGGTAAGATACGCTCCCATGTCGCTGAATTTGGTGACTGCGATTAGGTACAAAACGTAGAACTGTCCAGTGACCATTCCAACGCTCGCCCGCGGAGTCAGGTACACGATCTTCGTGATGAAATTGAACAGCCAAAGCACGTAAAGTAGACCAAACAAAGTGTAAGCCATCGTTTGCAGCGGCTCGTCGTGTCGCAATCGCGCAAACATTTGCCGAGCGAACATCGTAAGCAGAAAAAAGAACAACAGCGCCACTTCGAAGTCGTAGGAACCGGCCGGGCCGATGGTGGAGAAATAATGAAAACTTCCCGCTAGCATGATCGCTCCACAGATCAATCCGATGATTTTGAAATTCGGCAGGCGCGCGTGGTCGAGCATCCTATAAAATTCGAGCAGCGCGATCAGACCAAAGACGCTGATCAACAACCAAAACAAGATTTCGAATCCTGAAAACGCGATCGCGAGCGCGATCGACCAAAGCACGACCGTGCTGACGAAGCGCAGAATGAAAACGGAACGCGGCGTCGCCATCTCCGGCGGGGGTTGCTCAAGCGTCACGGGCATTTCCGTGATCATCTCGAAGGATGACGGAGCGCGCAAGATCGAGAATCACCGGAATCTACTTTTCCGATATCCTTATTCGCTTAACTTTGTCTTGTGCAAAAAACGATGCAGGCCGTCGTGAAAGCGAAAGCCGAGCCCGGATTGTGGCTCGAGCAGGTCCCCGTTCCCGAAGTTGCGGCCGACGACGTCCTCATCCGCGTCCTCAAGACCTCCATCTGCGGGACGGACGTACATATATATAACTGGGACGCCTGGGCGCAGAAAACGATCCCCGTGCCGATGACCGTCGGCCATGAGTTTGTCGGTGTGGTCGATCGCGTCGGCGATCATGTGAAAGGTTTTGCCAAAGGCGACCTCGTCGTCGGTGAAGGTCACATTACCTGCGGCCATTGCCGGAATTGTCTCGCTGGTCGCCGCCACCTTTGCCCGAACACGCAAGGCGTCGGCGTAAATCGCAACGGTGCATGGGCCGAATTCGTTGCGATTCCGCAATCAAATTGCTGGCACGCCGATCCGGTGATTCCACTCGATGTCCTTTCCTGTTTCGATCCGTTAGGCAACGCGGTACATACCGCGCTCTCATTCGATCTCGTAGGCGAAGATGTTCTCGTTACGGGAGCGGGACCGATCGGGTGTATGGCGGTTGCGATTTGTCGGCACGCCGGCGCGCGCAATGTCGTCATCACGGACATCAATCCATATCGCCTGGATTTAGCAAAAAAAATGGCCCCGAATGTTTTCGCGATCGATGTCCGCAGCCAATCACTCGCCGATGCGATGAAACAACTCGGCATGAAAGAAGGC
>JALYKJ010000196.1 GCA_030774845.1 Verrucomicrobiota bacterium | reverse complement strand
GCCACGTTTCGCGCAAGCCGTGGGACTGGAAACTTGTTCGGGTCAGCAACGCTGAGCTGGAAATTCCAGCGGGATTCGATTGAGACAGCGACTGCGCGTTATTTTCCCAGCGCGTGCCGCAATTCTTTCTTGGCCGATTCGACTTCGCGATCGGTCTGATTGCAAAACAGGATCGCGCGCAGTTTGTCGCCTTGATAATAACGCGCCAGAAACTTTCTCTTCGCATAGGTGCCGCGCAGATCGACCCGAGTCGGCTGCATGCTGAAATCTCCAATAAAATGCAACCGCAGATCGAACATTTCGGTCCAGAAATACGGGATTTGCTCGTAACGAATTCGTTTTTTCCCGGTCATGTTCGCGCCGGCGACCAGGCCCTGTGCGCGTGCGTTCTCCCAATGCGTTTGCCGGCGCACTCCGCCCATGACCCGGTCCGGATAAAACGCGAGATCGCCCACGGCAAAGATTCCTTTCTCTTCTGTTTCGAGATATTCCGTAACCGGCGAACCATGTGGTCCTGAGAGCGGTGTGTTGCGCACGAGATCAAGGTTTGGTTCGGCGCCGCAAGCAACCACTGCCAGTCCGGCCGGAACTCGGTTGCCACTTTTCGTCTGAATGTTTCGCAGAACCGTCTTGCCTTCGAAACCGTTCAAGCTTTCGCCAATCAGCATGGTGATGCCGTGCTTCGCATAATAATCGGTCAGCCACGGCCCCGTTTGGGAATCAAGGTAGCGATTTAAGAGATAAGCATTGCGATGCATCATGCTCACCTTCAATTTCATCATTCGCAGGCTCGCGGCGGCTTCGCAGGCGAGCAGGCCGCCGCCGATTACCATGACGGTTTTTTCTACGTCCGCCATTTCGCGCAATGCGAGTGCATCACGCACCGTGCGCAGATAAATTACGTTCCCGAGATTCACCCCCGCCACGGGTGGTCGCACCGGCCGGCTCCCCATCGCCAGACATGCTTTGGTAAATTCAATGCTTTCGCCGTTCCCAAGCACGGCCAAACGCCGCTCGATATTGAATTGCTTTACGATGGTGGCGAAGCGTGTCTCGATTTTGTGGGAACCGAACCAGCGCTGGTCAAAGTGGGCGAGTTTTTTTAACGGCGGCGTTTTCTCGCGCAGAAAATCTTTCGACAGCAACCAACGATTGTACGGCGGCATGATCTCGGCGCCGACAATCGTAATCGTGCCGCGCTTGTCGTGTTTGCGAACGCCCTCGCAGGCGCTCGCCCCACCAATGCCGCTCCCGATAACTAAGTAATCGCGCTGGATCATCTGCAAAAAGTTGGACGATAAAGAATTCGCGCGCGCAATGGTAGGGAAAAATGATTTCGACCGTGTAGATGTCGATCTTAGTCGGCAGCAAAAGCCGCTCTCTCAGTGGCCTTTACAACACTGCACGGCAGATAATTACCGAAGCAATGACTCCGGTGAGATCGGCCAGTAAACCGGCTGGAATTGCGTGACGTGTCTGCTTGATCCCGACCGATCCGAAATAAACAGCCGCGACATAGAAAGTCGTCTCGGTGCTGCCGTAAATGGTCGCCGCCGTGAGACTGATAATATTGTCCGGACCGAGCCGATGCACCACATCGGTCAAAAGCGCGAGCGTGGCGCTTCGCTCAAGGGTCGCATCAACGCAAGCGGCACCAGATCGGTCGGAAAATGCAACGGCGTCAGAATTGGACTGAGCAATTTAGTCAGGAGATCAATTCCGCCCGCGCCTTTGAACATGCCAATCGCCACCAGCATTGTCACCAGGAAGGGAATGATTCGCAAAATCACGTTGAACGCTTCTTTCGCGCCTTCCACGAACTCGTCGTAAACCTTGATGCCGCGCGCAGCGGCGTAGATCGGGAAAAAGCTAAGCAGAAACGGAATCGCCAGGATCGACAATGCATTGACCATTCGCGCGAAAGGATTCTGCAGCGCGGCATCTGTCGGCATTGGGAGTCGAAACAGATCCGGCATCACCATTCGCAAAAAAAGCATCACAAAAACGACCGTCAGCAGCGCAAGCGCGATCAATCCCCACGGCGCCGGCCGAGAGAGTGGCGGTTGACCAAGGGACTCATCATCGAATGCAAATTTGTCGGCAGACTGCGATTTTGAATATGCTGGCTGCGGCGCTGCTTCTGCTTTCTTCTTCGAACCTTCGCTCGCCACCGGCCGGAAGATCGACAATCGCTCGAAGAACTTCGTCGAAATTACTGCCGCAGTTGCAGCGCAAAGCGTTGCGAAAAATGCTGTACCGACAATTACCGTCGGTCGAGCCGATCCCGCGGCGGCCAGAATTGCGATCGCCGTCGCCGGAATCAATTGCACCGAGCTGGTGTTGATCGCCAGGAACGTACACATCGCGTTTGATGCGACCCCGGGTCGCGGGTTCAATGATTCCAAATCGCGCATTGCGCGCAGACCAAGCGGTGTCGCGGCGTTACCGAGGCCGAGCATGTTCGCCGCCATG
The DNA here is from genome assembly GCA_030774845.1 of Verrucomicrobiota bacterium. Lineage (GTDB taxonomy): Bacteria > Verrucomicrobiota > Verrucomicrobiia > Chthoniobacterales > UBA10450 > AV40. The sequence goes on along the minus strand of JALYKJ010000196.1, from coordinate 3,664 downwards.
TTCATCAGCATCGAACCCATCGCCGGATGGTCCGGCGGAACTTCCGGAAACAATCGCTGCATCAACGGGCGCAAACCGTAAGCGATGCGTTGGACGAGCCCAGCGCGTTCAGCTAAACGCATCAAGCCCAGCCAGAGCGCCATGACCCCGATCAATCCGAGCGCGATTGTGACCGCGGTTTTGGCGCCATCCAGCGCGCCGCCGGTGACATCCTTCAGCCGATCGTTCCACCCGCCGATCGCGACAGCGAGCAACACCAGCGCGAGCCAAATATAATTCAGCACGCTGACTCTTGTAGCCACGTCGCTGCGCGACGTCCAGTCTTAGACGTGCCATAGGCACGTGGCTATATCCCGATTTGTTGTTGCCTTGTCGATCTTTCTTTCCGCAGACTGATCGCCATGAATGGATCGATCACGCAAATTAAAGACACCACCGGCAATCCAGCGCCGCTTGGATTGCTCGGCTTCGGCATGACGACTGTTTTGCTCAACCTGCATAACGCCGGCTTTTTCGAGCTCAACGCGATGATTTTGGCGATGGGGATTTGTTACGGTGGCGTCGCGCAAGTCATCGCCGGAATCATGGAGTGGCGAAAGAACAACACGTTCGCTGCGACCGCGTTTCTTTCTTATGGGCTCTTCTGGCTCTCGCTCGTCACGATGATCGTGCTGACGAAAATCGGTTGGGGCGCAGCCTCGAACGACACGGCGATGGCGGCCTATCTTGCGATGTGGGGATTATTCACTGCGGTGATGTTCATCGGTACGCTGCGACTCAATCGTGCGCTGGAAATTGTTTTCGGGTCGCTCACGATTTTATTTTTTCTGCTCGCGTTCGGCGATTACACCAATGCGAGTCTAGGCTTCAAACATTTCACCGGCTACGAAGGAATTTTCTGCGGCTTCTCCGCGATCTACACCGGCCTTGCGCAGGTGCTGAACGAATTGTTCGGCAAAGTCATTCTGCCTCTTGGCCCAGTGAACAGATGAATCATCCGGTAAACACGCGAAAGGACGCGAAAGTTTAGAGATAGTTGCCCCGCTCTATTTTTATTTGGCGTCTTTGGCGGTTGAATTCTTCAATAAACTGGCTGCGAGTTGCAGCGCCGATTCGCTCTTGCCCCCGAGCATGCGCGCGATTTCTTCGCGGCGCGCTTTGCCAGTGACTTCTTGCAAATTCGAGAAGGTACGGCCGCGGACAACCTCTTTGGTCACGACAAAATGTGATGAACCGGATGCCGCGACCGGCGCAAGATGGGTGATACAAATCAGCTGATGCTCGTGCCCGAGCGTTTGCATCTTTGCTCCGACTGCGTGCGCGATTTCACCGCCGACGTTGGTGTCGATTTCATCGAACACGAGAAGGGGAATCGCGTCGTGCGCGGCGAGCGCGGATTTGATCGCGAGCATGAGCCGCGAAATTTCGCCGCTGGAAGCAATTGTGCGCAACGGTTTTAGCGGTTCACCGGGATTCGGCGAGAAAAGCAACTCAACCGAGTCGAAACCGCTTACGCCAGGTTCGTCCAGCGCGCTGAGTGTCGCTTCGAATTCGGATTGCCGAAATCCAAGATCGACAAGATTCTTGCGAATCGTTTCGGAAAGTTTCGGCGCCGCCTTCGCGCGTAGCTTGCGCAACGCGTCGCCGACTCGGTTCATTTGCCAGCGCACTTTTTCGATTTCTTTCGTGAGCCGTTCCAGTTCCGCGTCGCGCCCTTCGATTTTTTGCATCCGTTCGGCAGCGCGTCGGCCGAACTCAATTACTTCCGCAATCGAACCGCCGTATTTACGTTTCAATGTTTCGAAAAGTGAGACGCGCTGCTCGAGCGCGGCCAACTGTTCGGGATCGAGATCGAGCTTTTCCGCGTAATCAGAGAGCGATCGCGCAATCTCGGAAAGCTGCACGACCGCTGCGGCATGTTCGGAAGTAAGTTGCGTAGTGGAGATGTCGATCTTTTCCAGTTCGCGCAACAAGCGCTGTGTTTCCGCGAGCTGCGAAAGGACCGATTCGTCCGCCTCGGAAAGTTTGTTCGCTGCCGCGCTTGCTAATTCAATCAGACGCTTGCTGCTGCTGGTCAGCTTGTAGCGCTTCACGATTTCTTCTTCTTCTCCGGCGACAAGATTTGCGGAATCAATTTCAGTGATTTGATGACGAAGGAGATCCAGCTCCTGTTCGCGGGCGGTCTCCACCGTGTTGAGGGCGGCATGTTCGGCAGTGAGGGTCTGCAATTGTTGGAAATGTTTTCGATATTCCTCGAGCTGCTCTTCGGCTCGCGCGAACGAATCGAGCAGGTCAAGCTGCTTTTCCGGCGAGAGCAACGACTGGTGATCGTGCGGGCCGTGAAGGTCGACCAGGGCATCGCCGACGTTTTTCAAGATCGACAAGGTGGTGGGCGAGCCGTTGATGAACTGACGATTGTTGCCCGCGGCGGAAAGTATTCGCTTAATGATAAGATCATCCGTGCACGGTTCGACGCCCGCTTCGACCAGCTGCGGATTTAGTTTCCGTAATTCTTTGCCGGTAAAAACCGCTTCCGCTGTGCAAGTATCGGCACCGGTCCGGATGAGCGCTTTGTCGGCGCGTTCGCCAAGTAAAAGTTGGAGCGCGCCGATGATGATCGATTTGCCCGCACCGGTCTCACCGGTGATGGCGGTGAAACCGGGCGCAATCTGCCACTCGAGTTCTTCCACGAGCGCGAGGTTTTTGATTCGGAGCAGATTCAGAACAGCCGGCATGCAGAGGTTGAGAGTTAAGGGTTGAGAGTTGAGAATGCGTCGCGTTGAAGATTTCAAACATTCACGCCTCAAGTTTCAACTCCGAAAGCTGGCGCTCCAAATGAGACGTTGTCGATCTTTACTCGTTGTAGCGGTCGTGCTCATGCTCGTGATCGAAGCGCGTGCGGCCGAGCAACCACTCGCTGTATCGACCATTATCCTTTACAACAAAGCGGCGCTTGATTCGGCGGAGCTGGCGCGATTCTACGCACAAAGGCGCGGCATTGCGTCGGACCACATTGTCGGGCTCACCTGTTCGACCGACGAGGAAATCACTCGCGAGGAATTCGATTCGAACATTGCCGGGCCGCTGCGCGAGATTTTCAAAACGCGAAACTGGTGGACGATGCACGAGACAGCGGAGCAACACACCGTCCTAACAGCAACTTCGATTCGGTTCGTGGCGGTAATCAAAGGTGTGCCGCTGAAGATCAGACCGACGTCTGGTCCTTATCCCGGCGATCAGCCTGCGTCTGGGCCTGTCAGCGGTCATAACGAAGCGTCGGTCGATTCTGAGCTGGCGGTTCTCGGCTCGTTTTCGCGGCAGATTTCCGGTCCGATGCGAAATCCCTATTTCCAAAGTTTCAAGCCGATCGGCGAACTCGATAATCCGGTTCTGCTGCTCGTCTGCCGGCTTGACGCGCCGAACGCCGAAACCGTTCGGCGAATGATTGTCGATTCAATCGCTACCGAGAAAAAGGGATTATGGGGCCGCGCCTACGTCGATGGCATGCACGAGACCGCGGCCGGCTACGCGATCGGCGAGCAATGGCTCGCGGAAATTCCGGTGCAACTGCGCAAGGTTGGTGTGCCAGTGGTTTACGACGATTCGCCGGCGGTTTTTCCGGATGGTTACCCGATGACCGATTGCGCGCTTTATTATGGCTGGC
>JALYKJ010000195.1 GCA_030774845.1 Verrucomicrobiota bacterium | reverse complement strand
GCCGCCCAGCTTGTTCAGCGTTTGCATCACGCCGAGCGGCGACATGGAGGGCGCCGCGCTGTCGGCGCCCAAATTTTGGGACACGACAGCGCGTGTCCCTCCAGTTTCGACTCGCAAGCTAGAAACTTGCATCACACTCACGCAGTTCCCGCTCTCGAATGCAAGATCGACATGCTCCGCTTTGTCCGGCGCGTCTTCAGGCGCGACGCTGAGTTTGTACATCCCGCGCATTTTTTTTGAGCTGGCGTCGAACCACGGATCTTCCAGGACACCGCTCTCGTAGCTGATGTGGAGAAGATTGCGGTCGGTCGAGTACGGTTTTTCCGCACTCGCTTCGACTGGAATCTTGTTTTTCTTGGCGAACGCGATCATCTCGGCGCGCCCCGGAAATTGTTTGCGAAACCGTTCTTCTCGCCACGGCGCGATCACTTGCAATTCAGGCGCAAGCGCGGCCGCGGTTAATTCAAAGCGAACCTGATCGTTCCCCTTCCCGGTCGCGCCGTGCGCGATTGCGTCGGCTTTTTCAGCGCGCGCGATTTCGACCATTCGCTTCGCGATCAGAGGTCGCGCGATGCTGGTCCCGAGAAAATATTGGTTCTCATACAGAGCGCCGGCCTGAAACATCGGGAAAATGAAATCGCGGGCGAATTCTTCCTGAAGATCCTCGATGACGCATTTCGTAGCGCCGGTCTTCAATGCCTTATCTTCAAGACCTGCGAGCTCTTCTTCCTGACCAATGTCGGCGCAAAAGGCGATGATCTGCGCCTTATAATTTTCTTTCAGCCAGCGAAGAATGACCGAGGTGTCGAGTCCGCCGGAATATGCGAGGACAACTTTCATCGAAAGTTGCCCTCGCAAGTTCCAAACTCCAAAACCCACCTACCAAAGAAGCTCCAAGCCCCAAAATTCAAAGAAAATCTGAACCCGCGCATTTTGGATTTCTTTTTTAATCGTTTCCCTGCGATTTGGGAATTGGGATTTGGAACTTAGTCTCCAAAGGAGATGTCGACATCCCGCGCGGTCTGCACCATTTCGCCGTGTGGCGGGACAAGGCGCAAGCGGTTCACTGCATCGGCGATCGGAACGTGGCGGACCTGATAATTTTGATAGCTGACCATGGACCCGAAGTGACCTTCGTTCGCTAATTGCACGGCCTTGACTCCGAACCGTGTCCCGAGAATGCGGTCGAGCGTGGTCGGTGGCCCGCCGCGTTGTAAATGACCGAGCACACACGCTCGCGTTTCTTTTCCAGTGCGTTCGGCAATCTCGCGCGCGACCACATCGCCGATTCCACCGAGACGAAATTCGCCGCCTTCAATATCGCGTTTAATTTGCTGACCGTCTTTGGCTCGCGCACCTTCGGCTACGACAACGAGCGACCCAAGGCGCCCCGTGGATTCGCGCTTTTTTATCGCGTCCGCAATTTTCCCGTAATCGAACGGGATTTCAGGAATCAAAATAATGTCCGCGCCGCCGGCGATACCGCCGTGAAGCGCGATCCAGCCGGCATGACGGCCCATCACTTCGACAACCATGACACGTTTGTGGCTCGTTGCCGTGGTGTGCAAACGATCAAGCGCATCCATCACTTCGGCGACAGCCGAATCGAATCCGAACGTCATCGCCGTTGCTTCAATGTCGTTATCGATTGTTTTCGGGACACCAATGCAATTGATCCCCGCTTCCTGCATTTGCATCGCCGTCGTCATCGAGCCGTCGCCGCCAACAATGATGAGCGCTTTGACATGATGTTCGTCCAAAACTTTTTTCGCGCGCGCGATCACTTCGCTCGCAACTACCGCGCGATCGCCGGCGCCAACTTTGGCAATAAAATGGCCGCGGTTTGTTGTGCCAATGATCGTTCCGCCGAGCGCCATGATTCCCTCGGTGCTCTTGCGATCGAGCACGACGTAATCGCCGGGCGGCAACAGACCTTCGAAGCCGTCACGGAATCCAATTACTTCCCAGCCGAGTTTTTCCCCGGCGAGCACGACACCGCGCAACACGGCGTTGAGGCCCGGGCAGTCGCCGCCGCTTGTGAGAATGCCAATGCGCGTCTTCATGCCGAAGACACAATCAAAGCATTTTTTTCGGATCGACAAGCCGCCCGCCGGCGACCCATTGATCGTAGAGCTGCCAGCCCTGGCCAATGAGTTGGGCGCCTTCGGCAAATCGACTGTTGCTACCGAGCAGGACTACGATGATGTGACGCGGAAAAATCGTCACGCCTTGTCCTTGTTTGACGATATCCGATTCCCGACTCGCCGACAAAACGAGACATTCGCCCGCGCGTGCGGTTCGTCCGGTTTTCACACCATCGATCCCTTGCGTACCGAGAAGTTCATTGGTGTTGCGCAAAAGGTAGCGTCGCTCTTTGCCTGCGTGACGAAATGAGATCTGGCGTTCCTTCTGAGAAATGTAAAATCGAAAGCTCGCTTTGTTCAGAGCATAGCGCGTCAGCCGAGCCAGATCTTCAGCGGTTGAGTAGGGAAGCGGTTTCACGTCTTGGTCGACGCCGTGCGGGTTCACAAAGCGCGTCCGTTCCATTTTCAACTGCTTGGCCAGCGCGTTCATCTGAGTGACGAAAACATCGACCGGGGTCAGTTTCGATTTCTGTCCAGCGGGCGCTGGTCCCTGAATTTTCGATCCAACGTAACTCGCCAGTGTGTAGGCGGCGATGTTGTCCGATTGAACCAGCGCCGCATAAAGCAAATCGCGCAGGGCAACGTCATCACCGGGTTGAAATCCGATCTTGTTTTCCAACGTCCCCGCAAACGCTGAAGGCGGAATCATAACGGACTGGTTGAGATCGCCGCCTTTGTGCTCCGCCCAATCCAAAACAACCATGGCCGTTGCGATTTTGGTCAAACTGCCGATCTGGCGTTTCTGTTTCGATTCGTGTTCCTGTAAAACAAATCCGGTCTGCGCGTCGACGATGATGAATGCTTGAGCCGCGAAGGCCGAACGAAGTGCGCCAAAAAGAAGCGCAATGGTGATGGCAGCGAAGCGGCGTGGAAAAATCACGGGACTGGACTGTAGTGGCAGGCGTGTCGCCTGCAATTCTCAAATCACAATGCGGCCGACACCCTGAAAGCGTTCGGGACTACAGTTAATCGCCGCCGTTCAGTTGGCAACCCGCGAAAACGCGAACGCCGACCTATTCGGGCAAGCTGATGTTGGCGCGCTCGCCGTAACGATAGGGATTCGCGCTCAAAGTCAGATAAATTCGCTCCGCTGCGTTTACGAGATCGAAATGGGTCGCCCGACCGAGGCCGCTGGCGCGGACCGTTCCATGTCTGCCTTGGAAGCGACTGCCACCGGCCATGTCGAATTCATAAACGACTGTGCGACGATCGACATCGGTGATTCGAACGTGCAGCGCCAGAAACGATTGGCCGGCGCCAAAACAACCGGCGAAGAACCGAGCATAGGGACTTCCGCCATCGATCATCTCAAAGTGGCCCTCGACCAGCCAGCCGGTGCGCGGCGTTTCTGTGTTCTTCAAAATTCTGGCCGGCGCGATTTTTTCCAATTGCTCCTTTAAATCGTTGGCAAACTCCACCGGCGATAGGGCTTTACGAATTGGCATCTCGCCATCACTTAACGCTTCGTCGCCTTTGAAGACCGCAGTGTCGATGCAAAAGGGTCTAATATAGATGGCGCTCGGATTGCTCGCCCCCACCCCGCAATTCGTGATCATGCGGACGCCTTTTGAGC
>JALYKJ010000194.1 GCA_030774845.1 Verrucomicrobiota bacterium | reverse complement strand
AGTGCAATGGACCCTCGCGATCGTGATTGCGACCTTCGCCGCCGGATTCATTTCGGCCGCGCGCGATCACGTGGTGCATCCGTTGCAAACGATGAGCAATCTGCTGGCGGCGTTGCGGGAAGGGGATTACTCGATTCGGGCCCGGGGCGCGCGAGCAGACGATGCGCTCGGCGAAGTGTTGCTCGAGGTCAACACGTTGGGCGAAACATTGCGCGTGCAACGCCTCGGTGCGTTCGAAGCGACCGCGCTTTTGCGCACGATCATGGCCGAGATCGACGTCGCGGTTTTCACGTTCGATCCCGATCGGCGTCTCCGATTGGTGAATCGCGCCGGTGAAAATCTCCTTGGGCAACCGATGGACAAATTGTTAGGCCGCAACGCCGATGATCTCGGGCTGGCCGCTTGTTACGATGTCGATGAAGACGAGCCGCTGACGTTGTCGTTTCCCGGCGGATCTGGCCGCTGGGGTGTGCGACGGAGCACATTTCGCGAACACGGTTTGCCGCACGAGCTGCTGGTATTGACCGATCTGAGTCGCACGTTGCGCGAAGAAGAGCGCCGCGCCTGGCAACGCCTTGTTCGCGTGCTCGGTCACGAGATGAACAATTCGCTTGCTCCGATCAAATCGCTGGCCGGAAGCTTGGAAACGTTACTTCGGCGCGAGCCGATGCCGCGCGATTGGAAGGACGACGCGGAGAGCGGATTGAAATCAATTGCGTCGCGCGCCGATTCATTGAGCCGGTTCATGCAGGCGTACACGCGCCTGGCAAAATTGCCGCCGCCGCAAAAGGAAGATGTCGATCTTGGCGAGCTGGTTCAACGGGTGGTGAATCTCGAGCCGCGACTCAAAGTTCAAGTTGTTCCCGGGCCGAAACTGCAAATCCACGCCGACGCGGCCCAGATCGAACAGGTCCTGATTAATCTCGTGCACAATGCGGTCGACGCCGCGCTCGAAACCAAGGGAGCGGTGACGATTCGCTGGCGCGAAGACGGCGATTGCGCCGAAGTGATCGTTCGTGATGAAGGCGAGGGGATCATGAACCCGACAAATTTGTTCGTTCCGTTCTTCACCACGAAGCCCGGCGGTTCCGGCATCGGATTAACGCTCAGCCGGCAAATCGCGGAAGCGCACGGCGGGACACTGAGTCTAATGAATCGAAACGATCGCACCGGCGCGGAAGCGATGCTGCGATTGCCGAAATAGCATTGTCATCCTGAGCGCAAGCGAAGGACCTCACCTACTGCGCTGTTGATCACACTTCGGAGGTCGCGTGACGCAAACTCCGACTGAGAGGTCCCTCATCCCGCGCGGGCGGGATTCGGGATGACAGAAAAAAGGTGGGTGCAGCGTCACGCTGCTCGTCCCGAAATCGGGACGATGTTGTCCCACAAGCGAATCACTTCACGATTGATCGAAAAACGCAGGAAACTTTTAACCGCTGATCATCAGCGACTTAGGACTTTGTTTTCGGACGTGGCATGGGCATTGCAATAGAGAATTTCGAAATGAAAAAAACTTTTGAATCCAGTGAGTGGTCGAAACGCTTCTCACTAGAGACGAAAGGGGAAAAATTATGAAACCAACCACACTCACAAACAAGAACGCGCGGAAATTCCCGTTCGTTGATTATCATTACCAGACTTCAACCCTGGGAAATTTCACGGCCCGCTGCGCAAAAACATCGACATCGAAATCGTTGCGCGACATCAGCCGCGACTATTTCGATAAGGAATCGAACCACGACTTCCTGAGCGACGCCGCAGTTTTTGGAACGTTGATCGCCACCGCCGCGGTGCCGATCATCGCCGGCCTGAGCGCAGTGGTCGAACTTTGCCGCGCGTTGCCGTTCTAAGGAACTCGTGACCCCACAACCCCAGAAAGACGAGGATTCCACCATCGTCAGGCCGACCGGTTTTACGCCGAGCCTTTCTTCCATGGATGTTCCCCGCGAAGGCGTGGCCGCGAAAAAACGGAAGCGCCGCATTTTAATCATTTCCGCGAGCGCGGTCGGATTGATTCTCGCGACGTTTGCGTTGTCGCGATTGAAACCGGCGGCGCCGAGCGTGGATCGCTCGAGCGTTTGGATCGACACGGTGAAAAAAGGTCCGATGGTCCGGCAAGTTCGCGGTCTCGGCACGCTCGTTCCAGAAGAATTTCGTTGGCTCCCGACGACGACGGAAGCAAGCATCGAGAAAATTTTGATCTGGCCGGGAACAAAAGTCGAAGCCGGTGACGTTATACTAGAGTTGACCAGTCCGGAATTGGAACAGAGCGCGCACGAAGCGGAGTCGAAGGCGAAAGCCGCGGAGGCTGAGCTTGCGACGGAGAAAGCCACATTACAGCGCGAACTGCTCGATCAGGAATCCAAAGCTGCCGTAGCGCATTCCGCCTTTGAGCAGGCGAAAATGGAGCGGCAGACCAACGACCAGTTGGCCAAGAACGGCCTGGTCGCCGAGCTCGTTTATAAAACTTCGAAGATCAAAGAGGAGGAATGTCAGAAGAGCGATGATATCGAGCAGAAGCGATTGGCCTTCTCGCGCGATTCGATTGAGCCGCAGCTGGCGTCGAAACAAGCCGCAGTCGATCAAGCAAACCAGCTCGCCAAACTAAAACTCGATCAAGTCGAAGCGTTGCACGTGAAAGCTGGAATGTCCGGCGTCCTGCAAGCGCTGCCGGTGCAGGTTGGTCAGCGGGTGAAACCGGGCGACAATCTCGCGCGCGTCGCTGA
>JALYKJ010000193.1 GCA_030774845.1 Verrucomicrobiota bacterium | reverse complement strand
ATTCAGTTCCGCTCGCAGTATTATTTGTATGCGATCATTTTTTTGATCTTCGATGTGGAAGCGATTTTTCTGGTGCCGTTTGCGGTTGCCTTCACCAGTTTGCCGGCCGGCGCGTTCATCGCGATTCTCGTTTTCCTGCTTCTCTTGATCGAAGGTCTCATTTGGGCTTGGGGCAAAGGTTGTTTAAATTGGGCTAAATGAGCGAGGGGATCGACGAAGGGTTGCGCCGAGAGCTGCAACGGCAAGGCGTCTGGGTGACGTCAATGCAGGAGCTTTATAATTGGGGCCGCAAGAACTCGATCTGGCCGTTGCAATTCGGATTGGCTTGTTGCGCGATCGAAATGATCGCGACTGCGGCCTCGCGTTACGACATCGCGCGATTTGGCGGCGAAATCTTCCGCCCGTCGCCGCGCCAGGCGGACCTAATGATCGTTGCCGGCACCGTGACCAAGAAAATGGCGCCGCAAATCGTTCGGCTCTACAACCAAATGCCCGATCCGAAATACGTGATCTCGATGGGCGCGTGCGCGATTTCCGGCGGACCATTCAAGCAAGGCTACAACGTGCTCAAGGGAATCGATCGTTACATTCCGGTCGATGTTTACATTCCCGGTTGCCCGCCGCGGCCGGAAGCGTTGCTGCACGCTTTTATGGAACTGCAGCGCAAGATTGACAGCCAGAAGCTGACGGGCGCGGAAAAGGCCGAGCACTTGGATCGGGAGCAACCGAGCGAATTTCCGGTGCCGGCGTTTGGCGAACATGATTTGCAACCGCCGGCGAACCCGGACGTTTTTAGTCCTCCAAAACTCGAGCGCGTCTGATCGTGGAGACGTTGGAGCAAATAAAAAATCGTGCGGAACTGGCGGTGCGCGGTGCCAGGATCGCTATCGTCGTCAATCCTGGTCCGGCGCAGCAATCTTCATTGCTGATCGACAACGAGCACGCGGTCGCGGTCGCGCAGTTTCTCTGCGATCATCCGGCGCTGAGATTTGATTACTGCTCAAACGCGACCGGAGTGGATTGGCTCGATCGCGTAGTTAAGAAAACAACAAAAGTGAAAACCGTCGTCGAAGGCGTGGAGAAAGAGATCGACCAAGCGACGGAGGACAAAATTCCCGGTTATCTCGAAGCGGTTCATCACCTTTATTCGATGACGCTCAAACATGGGCCGCTCATCATCCGGATGCGCACGGCAAATCGCACAGACGGCGCACGATTGCCGTCGCTCACACCGGTGTGGCGAAGCGCCGAACTTCAGGAGCGTGAGATCTTCGATCTTTACGGGATTCATTTCGAAGGTCATCCCGATCTGCGCCGGATTTTGATGTGGGACGAATTTGTCGATCATCCGATGCGAAAAGATTACCGGGAGCCGGACGACTACGAATGGGAGCCGACGCCGCACGATGACGTGCTGGAGAAGGCGAAGGAGCATTACACCCCGCGACCGCAATTGGACGGCGCGGAGAATATTGTCGCCGGGGGCGACTCGTTAAACCGTTGAAGCGTTGAATCGTTAAAGCGAAATGAGCGAGCAAACATTGGAAGCGACGGAACGACCGCCCGTCACGATGGGTTCGCGATTGGACGGCGAATTGCTCGAAGTGTCGATGGGACCGCAGCATCCGTCCACGCACGGGGTCTTTCGGATGAACGTGGCGCTTGAAGGCGAGATCGTCCGCAAGCTCAAGCCGGTGTTCGGTTATCTGCATCGGAACCACGAGAAGATCGGAGAGAACGCGACCTATCTCAGCTCGATGCCGTACACCGATCGGCTCGATTACTTTTGCTCGATGACGAACAACTGGGCCTACGCGCTCAGCGTTGAAAAACTTGCCGGCATCGAAGTTCCCGAGCGCGCGGAATACTTGCGCGTCATCCTAGCCGAACTGACACGACTGCAAAATCACGCGTCCCTCCTCGGATTTTTGTTGAGCGACATGGGCGCGTGGGGCACGCCGCTCATGTACGCGTTCAAGGAGCGCGAAAAAATTCTCGATTTGTTCGAATCGCTCTCCGGCTCACGGATGATGTGCGATTACATGCGCTTTGGCGGCTGCCGAGTCGACGCCGACGCCGATTGGTTAGAGCGGGCAAAGAAGATTGTCGATGTTTTCCCCAGGTTTCTCGACGAGTTCGAAGCGTTGATTCTGCAAAACGAGATCGTGATCGCGCGGACCCAAAACGTCGGGACACTTTCGGCCGAGCTCGCGATCAGCGCCGGGATTACCGGCCCGATGTTGCGGGCGTGCGGCGTGAATTACGACATTCGCAAGGTCGACAAGTACGGATTTTATCCGCGATTCAAGTTTCGGATTCCGCTGGGCGATCATGGCGACACGTATGACCGCCTGATGATGCGCGCGCTCGAGATGCGCGAGAGCGTCGAGATTCTCAAACAAGCGCTGGCCCAAATTCAACCGGGACCAGTCATGAACCCGAAGGTGAAACTTCGTGCGTTTCGTCCGCCGATCGGCGAAGCGTATGGCCGGATCGAAGGACCGAAAGGCGAGCTTGGGTTTTATTTGATCAGCGACGGCGGTCCAAATCCGTACCGTTATCGGGTACGCCCGCCAAGCTTCATTAATCTCACGGTGCTGGAAGACCTGTGTCTCGGTCACACGGTCGCCGACGTGATGGTGATTCTTGGCAGCGTCGATATCGTGATGGGAGAAGTCGATCGATGATTGGAACGGGAATTTTAAAGGGCATGGCGGTCACGGCGCGGAACTTCGTCGGAAGTTATTTTGAGAAGGACCGCCTGATCACGGTGCAATATCCGGAGGAGCGGAATCCGCTGCCGGAAAATTATCGCAACTTCCCGATCTTGATTTACGACAACGATCCGCAGGCCGGGCTGCGCTGCGTGGCGTGCAAGATTTGTGAGAAAGAATGTCCACCGCAGTGCATCTATATAATTAAGAGCGACGACAAAAAGCCCGATTACATGGGCAAGCCGCAGTTTTATCCCAAGGTGTTCGACATCGACATCTCGGTCTGCATGAGCTGTCAGATTTGCGTCGAAGTTTGCCCGTTTGAAGCGATCAAGATGGACAAAGATTTCGAACTCAGTAAGCGCGAGCGGTTCGATGCACTGCTATTCCGAAAAGAAGAGCTTTCGAAATCGAACGAGTATTATCACAAAATTCATCCGGTCGAGGCCGCGGCAGTGGACGCGAACCTGGCCGAAGCCGCGGCCGCTGCTGAAGCGAAGAAAAAAGCGGCAGCCGCCGCAGCGGCTGCGAAAGCCGCGACACCAGGATCGACACCCACGCCGGGCGCGGCGCCGCCGGCAACCGCAAACCAAACAGGACAAACGAATCCATCGTAAGCGGCTTACCATACTGACAATTTGCGCGATCCTCTGCCGCTGGGGACAGCGGCCTCCACAGAACCGTGCCGCCAGAGACGACGGCAGCTACAACGCCGCTGTCAAGTTTGGCGCAACGTGATGTGAACGATTTCCGCCGGCGCGTTCACGCGCAGTGGGAACCAGTTTCCAACGCCGTTCGAGACAATGAGTTTGCTTTGACCGCGGGTGTAGAGTCCTGACCAATAGCGAAAGAGCGCGGGCCCAAATCCTAACTGCTCGTTCAACATCAATTGCCCGCCGTGCGTGTGGCCGGAGAGAGTAAGAGGTAATCCCGCGGCTGCGGCGGCATCGAAAGCGTGCGGATGATGCGCCATCAAAATGGGAAACGCATTAGCTGCGCGCTGCTCGAGCAACCTTTGGACGGAAGACGCGATAGCCGCGTCGCGGCCTTCACCGCGAACCCTGGTCCAGCTCAGGCCCAGAAGCTGCACCGGAAACCCGCGGACAGTGATGATGGTCGATTCATCGAGCAAAAACGGAATTCCGGACGCTTTCACGCGCGTTTCGAATTCCGTCGGGTTCTCGATCAAGTCGTGGTTCCCTTCAATAATCGCGAGACCGAAACGCGCTTCCAGCGATCGAGTTAATTCCAATCCAGTATCGAGGTCGGCGAGCGCGTCGTTGATCAAGTCGCCAGTCAAAAGAACCAGGTCTGCGCGCATTTCATTGACCATGCCCACCATTTTTTGAAGCACCCCGCCATTAGTAAATCGTCCAACGTGCATGTCACTGACTTGCGCGATGGTGGTTCCATCCAATTCCTTGGGCAGTTCCGGGATCGGCAAAACGAAACGCCGGACGCGAACGCTGTTCAGCTGAGCCATCGCAATTCCGGTGAGGCTGAGAG
>JALYKJ010000192.1 GCA_030774845.1 Verrucomicrobiota bacterium | reverse complement strand
GTGCAGATCGCGATGGATTTTGGGGCGCAGGGAATTCGTTTGCGCAGCTCGGGGCGATTGAACGGCGCGGAAATTTCGCGCTCGGAATGGTATCGCGAAGGAAAGGTTCCATTGCACACTTTACGCACGCCGATCGATTACGGCTTCGCCGAGACCAACACGGTTTACGGCAAAATTGGAGTGAAATGCTGGATTTGTAAGAAGGAAGAAGCTCCGCCGGCTTCCACGGCACCCGCTCTGGCGCCGGTCGCAGCCTAACGAATTTCTAAGAAGGAGAATTTGCCATGCCCTTAATGCCCAAACGCGTGAAGTATCGGAAGACCCAGCGGGGAAGCCGCAAGGGCATGGCTTCGCGCAATCTCCGGATCGATTTTGGCGAATTCGGTTTGCAGACCCTCGAGCGCGCCTGGATCACCAACACCCAGATCGAAGCCGCGCGCGTCGCGCTCACCCGCAACATGAAGCGCAAAGGCAAACTGTGGATCCGGATTTTTCCGGACAAATCGGTGACGGCGCGTCCGCCGGAAACGCGAATGGGTAAAGGAAAAGGTCAGCCGGAATTTTGGGTCGCGACCGTGAAGCCGGGAAATATTTTGTTTGAGCTTGACGGTCTGACTGAATCGGTCGCGCGCGAGTCACTGCGATTGGCAGCGGATAAATTGCCGGTGCGCACAAAATTCATCAGCCGCCACCACGTAGCCGCAGCCTAACGAACATGAAAATTAAAGAAATTGTAGAAATGAGCACGGACGAGCTGCTGACAAAGCGGCGTGACCTCCGTCAGGAACGTTTGCATTTGCGTTTGCAGCAACAGAGCGGCCAGCTCGAGCAACCGAGCCGCTTGCGTTTGCTGCGGCGCGATGTGGCGCGGATTGAAACGATTCTTTCGCAGCGTGCCAGGCAACCGCAGTCCGTTCCGGCCGCCGAACCAAAGGCGAAGAAGACAAAATAATTTATGGCCGAGCAAGCATCACAAGATCGACCCGCCTCCGCCACGCTACGGCGCGGCGAGCAATCGACCGCGCAGCCGCCGCCGCTACCGGCGAAGTACACTCGCGCGGCGCGGAAGACGCGCGTGGGCGAGGTTATTTCCGACCAGATGAACAAAACGATCGTCGTGCGGACGATCACCCGCGTGCCGCATCCGAAGTTCGGGAAGATCGTGAAGCAGGTCCGAAGATTTTACGCGCACGACGAGGAGAACAAGGCGAAAACCGGCGACACGGTTCGGATTATGGAAACGCGACCGTTGAGCAAGTTGAAACGCTGGCGATTAGTGGAGGTGCTCCAGAAATAATTTTTATGGTGCAGATTCGATCCAGACTTGAAGTCGCTGACAATACCGGCGCGCGGATGGCGACGATGATCGGCGTGATCGGCAAGGCCACGCTTTACGCCGGGATCGGGGATGTCATCACCGCGAACGTGAAAGAGGCGAGCGCGACTGGGACGGTGAAGAAGGGCGAAGTCGTGCGCGCGGTCCTGGTTCGGACGCGCCAACCGATTCGTCGCGATGACGGCTCTCTTCTGCGCTTCGACAACAATGCGATCGTGATCATCGACAAGGATTTGAATCCGCGCGGCACGCGTATTTTCGGCCCGGTCGCGCGTGAGCTGCGCGAACGCAATTTCATGAAAATCGTTTCGCTGGCCCCCGAAGTTTTATGAACCGCCCGAAGTTTCACGTTAAAAAAGGCGACGAGGTCGAAGTTATTTCGGGAAACTTCAAAGGTTCGTCCGGCAAGATTCTTGAAGTGCTCCCGAGCAAACAGCGAGTGCTGGTCGAAGGTGTGCGCATTATTAAGAAGCACCTGCGAAAATCGGAGGACAATCCGCAGGGCAAAATCGCTGAGCGCGAAGGTCCGATTCACATTTCGAACGTGAAACTGGTCGGGCGCGAGAAGAAGGCCGAGAAGAAAACCAAAACGAAGCCGAAAAAAGAGGCTGAGAAAAAGGCGGCGTAATGGAGAACGAATTTTACCGTTATTACAACGACCGCGTGGTGCCCGCTTTGCGCGAACGGCATAAGTACAAAAACGTCCACCAGATTCCGCGCGTCGACAAAGTGGTCATCAACACTTCGGTTGGTTCGCAGCCGGACATCAAGCAGGCGCTCGACGAAGCGAAAACCGAGTTGGCGTTGATCACCGGCCAGCAGCCCGCCGAGACGCGGTCGAAGAAGAGCATTGCCAACTTCAAATTGCGCAAAGATCAGATCATTGGTGCGAAAGTCACGCTGCGCGGCGACCGAATGTATGAGTTTCTCGAGCGCTTGATCAAAGCGGCGCTCCCGCGGATTCGGGATTTTCGCGGAGTTTCGCCGCGTTGTTTTGACGGACACGGCAATTACACCCTTGGTGTGCCCGACCAGACAATTTTTCCCGAGATCGAGATGGATAAAATCAAGCGCAACATCGGTTTTGATGTTACAATTGTGACCACCGCGCGGACGGACGAAGAGGCCAAGTCGCTCTTGAGCGAAATGGGAATGCCTTTTGCCGATCGCGCGAAAAAGCCGGCTGCGCAAGCCGCCTGAATTTCATGAGTACCGTAACAGATCCAATTGCAGACCTTCTTGCCCGCATGCGCAACGGCGCGCGCGCACAGAAGATCGATATCTACGTGCCGTACTCGAAGCTGAAAGCCGAAGTCGTCCGCATTCTGAAGAACGAAGGCTACATTACCGATTATTCGCTCGACACCAGCGCGGCGCATCCGCGAATCAAGATCACGAACAAGCTGGTCGATCACACCTGTGCGATCGCCGGTTTGAAGCGAGTCAGCCGCCCCGGTCTGCGCCGTTACGTCGGCGCGGGAGAAATTCCGCGCGTGCTCGGTGGAATGGGAACAGTGATTTTATCGACTTCACGCGGTGTGATGTCGGGTCGCGAAGCAAAGAAACAAAAAGTGGGCGGCGAGCTGCTCGCCTACGTTTGGTAAATTTATGTCGCGAATTGGAAATAAACCGGTCGACATTCCCGACAAAGTCAAAGTCAACATCGACAATGACGGCGGCGTTTCAGTTGAAGGACCGAAAGGCAAACTGAACTGGAAATTGCCACGACAAATCAAGGGCAGCGTCAAAGACAATCACGTCTCGCTCGCGCGCGGCGCGGAGACGCGGAGCGTGAAAGCATTGCACGGTCTTTCGCGCGCGCTTGTGCACAACATGGTCGTGGGCGTGAGCGAAGGTTTTACGAAACAGCTTGAGATCGAAGGCGTGGGTTTCAAAGCCGCAGTCCAGGGGTCGAATCTCAATCTGAGTCTCGGTTTCTCCCACCCAATTCCCTTTCCAATTCCGAAGGACATCAAAATCACGGTCCTCGATCAGACCAAGATTACAATTCAAGGCGCAGACAAAAAAGTGGTCGGCCAGGTCGCGGCGGACATTCGGCGTTTCTATCCACCGGAGCCGTACAAGGGCAAAGGCGTTCGTTACCTTGGCGAACAAATTCGCCGCAAAGAAGGAAAGACCGTCCAGTAATTTTATGGCGACCTTCAATCGGAAAGCAGCACGTGAGCGATTGCATCGGCGAATTCGGAAAAAAATTTCCGGCACGTCCGCGCGTCCGCGATTGTCGATCTATTTTTCGGGCAAGCACGTTTACGCCCAGGTGATCGATGATGATGCGGGCAAAACGTTGATCGCGGCGTCGACCGCCGAGAAGGACGTGCTTGGAAAGAATAAAGCCGCAGCCAATCGCGCAAGCGCTGAAGTTGTCGGCAAGGTCATCGCCGAGCGCGCACTAGGGAAAAAGATCGACAAAGTCGTGTTCGACCGCGGCGGGTTTCAATACCAGGGCAAAGTGAAAGCGCTGGCGGACGCGGCGCGCGAAGGCGGACTTAAATTCTAATTCGAATGGCACAACCAGGACAACAACGCCGAGGCGAACGAACCACCGACCGATCATCGGCAGTGAGAGGTGACACGACCGAGAAAGTCGTGTTCATCAATCGCTGCGCCAAAGTCGTGAAAGGCGGGCGACGTTTCAGTTTCAGCGCCTTGATCGTCGCCGGCGATCACGACGGATCAGTCGGCGTGGGTTTCGGAAAAGCGAACGAAGTTTCGGAAGCGATCCGGAAAGCTTCTGAATCCGCGCGGAAGTCGATGGAAAAAGTTTCGCTGCACGAAAACACGATTCCGCACGAGACGATCGGCGAGTTTGGCGGCGGCCGAGTGTTGCTGCGGCCAGCTTCACCTGGAACCGGTGTGATCGCCGGCGGCGGCGTGCGTGCGGTCGTTGAGGCGGCCGGAATTCGCGACGTGCTCGCGAAATCACTTGGCTCGAGCAATCACGCGAACGTGGTCAAGGCGACGATCGCGGCGCTCAAATCGTTGCGGCGCAAAGATGAAATTTTCAAGGTGCGCGGAATCAAAGGCGGCGACGGAAAGGCAGCCACCCAAGCGACATGATGCGGCTGCATAATCTCAGGCCGCGTCCAGGCGCGCGCCATCGCGTCAAACGACTTGGTTGCGGAGAAAGCTCCGGCCACGGAAAAACCAGCGGCAAAGGCCACAAAGGTCAAAAGGCGCGGTCGGGCGGCAGCATTCGTCTTGGATTCGAAGGCGGACAGATGCCGTTGATTCGGCGTTTGCCGAAACGCGGTTTCAATAATGCCGCTTTTCATGCGACCTACGCGATCGTGAATTTGAGCGATCTAAATGAATTCAAGGCTGGCACGGTTGTGAACGAAGAATTGCTTCGCGAGTCGAAGCTGGTGCGCGGCGACGTTGCTGGAATCAAAATTTTGGGCGACGGAGAATTGAAGCACGCGCTGAAAATCGAAGCGGACAAAGTGAGCGAATCGGCGAAAGCAAAGATCGAGAAGGCCGGCGGAACGATCACCATGCGACTGCGGGACGAGCCGGCAACGCGAAAACCGACAGCGGGCGCGGACGATGTCGATCAAACGGCGAAGGGACCCGAAGCCGTGGCCAAGTCGAAGCAAAAATCGACTGCGGCCTCGCAGCCGAAGGCGAGAAAGAAGGCTTCAAAGAAGCGCTAGCATCCGCGGCGTGAATTCTTAACTTACGCCAAATGGTTTCGGCCTTTCTCAACACGGTCAAGATACCGGAGTTACGGCGGCGAATTTTGTTTACGCTGGCCGTTGTTGTCGTTGTGCGACTTGGCGCGGCGATCACGACGCCAGGCGTTAATCAGGCGGTATTGCAGGAATGGTTTCGCAGTGCGCTGACTGAAAAGTCCGGCGGCAATCTGGCTGCGCTGCTGAATTTGTTTAGCGGCGGTGCGCTCGAAAATTGCGCGATCTTTTCGCTCGGCATCATGCCTTATATCAGCGCATCGATCATGATGCAGCTGCTTTCGGCGGTGATTCCGCAATTGGGGAGACTCGCTCGCGAAGATGGCGGCCGGCAGAAGATCATGCAGTACACGCGGTTCATGACTGTTGGCCTTTGCATTTTTCAGGGATACTTACTCGCGATCTCATTCCAACATCCGGAAGCGTATCGCGTCGCGTTGCCGGGAATTTCGGAGACGATTGCGCGGTTAGGCATTCCACTGGTCGACGATCCCGGGTGGGTTTTTCGCGTCGTGACCGTGATTTCGCTCACCACCGGCACACTGATGTTGATGTGGCTCGGCGATCAAATCACCGAGCGCGGCATTGGCAACGGCATCTCACTAATTATCACGATTGGTATTGTGGCGAGATTGCCAGCGGCATTGGCGCAAGCGTGGAAGACATTTGTGCCAAGCGGAGGACAGGGCAGCCAAGTCAACCCCATGGTTCTCGTGCTAATGATCCTATTTCTTTTTGTCGTTATCGCGGGCGTTATTGCAATTACACAAGGCGTCCGGAAGATCACGGTGCAATACGCCAAGCGAGTAGTCGGCCGAAAGCAATACGGTGGCAACACGCAATACATGCCGTTGAAAGTGAATTATCCCGGCGTGATGCCGATCATCTTTGCCTGGGCGCTGTTATTGTTTCCGAATCAGATCGTGAGCTGGGCGTTTCCAAACAGTCCGACCGCGCGGCAGATTTCAGAAATGCTTTCGACCGGCTGGCTGCATTACCTTGTCCTGGCCGCGATGATTTTTTTCTTCAGTTACTTCTGGGTCGCAACCCAATTTCAACCGGCACAGATCGCCGACGATTTGAAAAAGTACGGCGGTTACATTCCGGGCGTGCGTCCGGGGAAACCGACAGCGGAGTTTCTCGATTTTACAATGACGCGCCTGACTTTTGCGGGCGCGATTTTCCTCACGTTGATTGCGGTGTTACCCAGTTTGCTAAGTCAAGGTTTACACGTGCCGCAAGTCACCGCGCAATTTTTCGGTGGCACGAGTCTGCTCATCATTGTGGGTGTCATGCTCGACACGATGCGTCAGGTTGAAACGCATTTGATCCAAAGACATTACGACGGATTTCTTCGCAAAGGCCGCGTCCGCGGCGGCTTTACCGGCCGCTCGGCTTATGTTCGCGGCGAAGCGGCAGCGCAACGCACGTTGATGTGGCTTTACGTGGGCATTGCCATCATCGTGATTGGCGGAGTGGCGGCGTTTTTGGCGTCGAAGTGAAGAGACGACTCGTCTTACTCGGTGCCCCCGGTTCCGGCAAGGGAACGCAGGCGGAATTGATCACTCGCCAATTTGGGATCCCGGTCACTTCGCCCGGCGCGATTCTGCGTCGCGAAAAAGATTTGGGCACGCCGCTTGGATTGGAGACAGCTGAAATTACACAGCGTGGCGATTTGGTGCCGGATAAAATCATTGTCAAGCTGATCGAAGATTGGCTGCGTTTGCACGGCGGCTACGGGTTCGTGTTCGATGGATTTCCACGAACGTTGCCGCAGGCTGAGAGTTTGGCGTCGATTTTGAGCCGGTTGCACACGTCGCTTGATGCTGCGATTTGGCTCGAAGTGTCGGAAGATACTGTCCGTGCGAGAATTTCCGGGCGACTGCAGTGTCGTACTTGCGGTTTTACAACGAGTGTGGACAGCGCAAAATTTGCGGACCGTCCGATCTGTCCTTATTGCGAAGGGCGACTCGAGCGCCGAAGCGATGATGACATGAGTGTTCTGCAAACGCGCTTGCGCGAATACAACACGAAAACCCAACCGTTGGCCGATTTTTATGGCAAGATGTCGATCTTGCGCCGCATCGACGGAAACCGTGACCGCGACGCGGTCTTTAGCAATATTTCACGCCTAATCGAGGACAAGGGGACGGCATGATTCCAATCAAGAGCGCCAAGGAAATTGAGAAAATGCGGCAGTCGTGCCGCACCGCGAGCGACATTCTGGATCGCATAAGCGAGCTCATTCGCCCCGGAGTTACGACAAAGGAAGTGGATGAAGCCGCCGCCGATTTTATGAGTGAGGCCCGGGTGAAGAGTGCGTTCCTGGGCTATCGGCTCGGTCATCGCGTTTTTCCCGGCAACATCTGCATTTCGCTGAATGATGAAGTTGTGCATGGCATTGGCAGCCAGCGCCGCATTCAATATGGCGACATTGTCAAACTCGACATTGGCGTGATTCAAGACGGCTGGGTGGGGGACACCGCGACCACCGTTCCGGTTGGAATTGTTGACGAGCGAACCGATCAGCTGTTGCGCGTTACCGAAAAAGCGCTGGACTGCGCGATCAACATTGCCGCGGAAGGCGTTCGGCTTGGTGATATCTGTGCTGAGATTGAAGATGAAGCCGCGCGCAACGGGTTTTCCGTTGTGCGCGAGTTTGTCGGACACGGTGTCGGCCGCAAATTGCATGAAGAGCCGCAAATTCCGAATTACGGGCGACGTGGAAGCGGACCCAAATTGAAATCCGGCATGACGCTCGCGATCGAGCCGATGATCAACATTGGGAGTGCGGAGGTCCGATTGCTGGATGATGGCTGGACGGTGCGCACGGCCGACGGCACGCGATCGGCCCATTTTGAACATACGGTCCTGATTACGAAAGAGGGGCCTGAAATCCTGACATGGCGCGGAAAGACGCAATTGAAGTAGAAGGCACTGTCGTAGAGCTGCTTCCGAATACCATGTTCCGGGTCGAGCTGCCGAACGGTCACAAGGTTCTGGCGCATATTTCTGGAAAAATGCGGCTTCACTTCATTCGTATCTTGCCCGGTGACAAAGTTATGCTAGAGGTATCTCCCTACGATTTGTCGAAGGGGCGGATCACCTTCCGCCAGAAGTGACAACGCGGATATGACTCCGCGTTTTTTGTTTCGAACAACATGAAAGTGCGACCCTCAGTTAGAAGACTTTGTGAAAGCTGCAAGATTGTGAAGCGCAAGAATGTGGTGCGCGTGATTTGCAAGAATCCGCGCCACAAACAGCGCCAGGGCTGAGATTTATTTTAACGAATTAACGATTCAAAGATTTAACGATTAGCAATGCCACGATTACTCGGAGTTGAGATTCCAGCGGGCAAACGCATCGAAGCGTCGCTGACCTATATTTACGGCATTGGATTTAGCACCGCTCGGCGAATTCTCGAACAAACTAACATCGATCCCAATCTGCGCGCCAATAAGCTGACTCCGCAACAGATCAACGAGATCATTCACGCGATCACGAATAACAAAATTAAAATCGAAGGCGATTTGCGCCGCGACATTCAGGGAAATTTGAAACGGTTGCAGGCGATCAATTGTTACCGGGGCCAGCGCCACCGCCGCGGTTTGCCGGTGCGCGGTCAGCGAACATCGACAAATGCGCGCACCCGCAAGGGACCACGCAAGACCGTGGGTGTGATTCGCAATCCGGAAGCAAAAGCAGGCAAAGTTTAATTAAGATGGCCGAACACAAGAAACCAGCGAAGCCGAAAGCAGAGAAGGCGGACAAACCGAAGAAGCCAAAAGCTGAAGAGAAATCTCCGGCTGCGGAAGCCAAAGCGGATCAAACCGCACCAGCAACCGTTGCTGGAACTGCGGCACCTGTCGGCTCCGAGGCGAAGCCAGCAAAAAAGCCGGCCAAACCGAGTAGGCAAGAGGCAGCTGCCGCCGAAGCGCCGCGTGAGAATCTTTCGTTGGATGCCGACGACGTCGAAAAGCCAAAGATTGTTAAGGCGAAAGGCGCCAAGAACATTCATTCGGGTATCGCGCACGTTTACGCGACGTTTAACAACACCATCGTCACGATCACAGACTTGAATGGGAACGCGATCGGCTGGTCAAGTGCCGGCAAAGTTGGCTTCAAAGGTTCGCGCAAGAGCACGGCCTACGCAGCGCAGCTGGTGGCGCAGGATGCGTCGCGGCAAGCAATGGGTCACGGACTTAAAGAAGTTCAGGTCCTTGTTAAAGGTCCGGGTGCTGGACGCGAATCAGCAGTGCGCGCGTTGCAGGCGATCGGGCTCGATCTCACTTTGATCCGTGACGTTACGCCGGTCCCCCACAACGGTTGCCGGCCGCCGAAGCAACGCCGCGTTTAGATCGAGAATCACTCAACCCTCAACTTTTAGATGGGCAGATACACAGGACCGAAAACAAAGATCAGCCGCCGTTACGGCGTACAGATTTTTGGACCGTCGAAGTCGCTCGAGCGGAAAAATTATCCGCCGGGAATGCACGGACCCAAAGGTTCTCGCCGCAAACAATCCGATTACGCAATCGCGCTCGGCGAGAAACAGAAACTTCGTTATCAATACGGCCTTCTTGAGAGACAGTTCCGCCGGATTTTCCAGAACGCATTGCGCAAACGCGGTGTGACCGGTGAAACGCTGTTGCAACTTCTCGAGACGCGGCTCGACAATGTGATTTATCGCCTCGGCTTGGCGAACACGCGCAACGCGGCGCGCCAGCTCGTGTCCCACGGTCACGTCCAGGTCAACGGGCGAAATGTCAACGTCGCTTCTTTCAACGTGAAAGCCGGCGACGAGATCGCGATCAAGGACAAGCCGAAGTCGCGTCAGCTCGCCTTACGAAACCTCGAGCTCACTCAAATTGTGCCGGTACCGGATTGGCTGACCGTCGATCGTGACGCGCTCAAAGGAAAAGTCGCGCACATCCCGTCGCGCGAAGAAATGCAGCCGATCGTCAACGAACAGTTGATCGTCGAGCTTTATTCGCGCTAATCGCGCGCGTCTTCCAAAAACTCCAGCGCTTTGTCGTAGCTTTTGCGCTGAAGAAAGTGGGCGAGTTGCGGGTCGATCGGCCTCGGCAACGCAGCTTCGAGTCTCGCGATCTTCTCTGAGACCTGGCGCAGCCGAGCGGTGTGCGTTTCGGGATTACGCCGGCTATCTTCGTCGCGAATGATGCTCAAACGTTCTCGCAGAGCGGTGGCAAGATCGACAATCGCGGTTTTCATCGCTAACCACTAATAGACACGAATCGACACGAATAAAGAGAATCGGGACAGAAATTCTCTCGAATCAATTGGTGTTTATTCGTGTGCATTCGTGATTAAATGGGCGCCGTGGCCGCTGCGCCGAAACGCATTTTGATGGTGGACGACGACGTCGCCTTGCTCCGGGTCGTGCGCGAAGCATTGGTGGCAACGCTGCGGTGCGAAGTCGATACCTCGCCCAACCCCGAGTACGCGTTCGAGCTGGCGCTAAAGAAAAAGTACGACTTGCTCATCTTCGATTTCCAAATGCCGATGATCGACGGCGCAATGTTGTTCTTTTTGATTGGCAAGGTTTATCAGAATAACCAGCCGGTCAGAGAAGTTCCACCGCTGCTCCTCATTTCCGGAAAAGCGGAGGGGGCGAGAGCCCAGGAACTGCTCAAGGAACCGGGCGTCGCCGGGTTAGTTGCCAAGCCTTTTACAATCAATCGTTTGCTGGAAAAAATCAAAGCCGCTGTTCCCACAATCCGGTCGGCAGCTTGACGACGTGCGAATCAGCGCGGGCCGATTTTGGAGAGAAGCTGTCTTTTGGCTTCCAGCCAATCCGAATTTGCGTCGCCGGGAAGATCGAAGCGGCGCCGTCGTTCGGAGATGAAATAGGCCCGTGTCTGAATTTGTTCGTCGGTTGGATCCGGACGGAGCGGAGCTGCTGTTCGCGGTTTTGGCTTTTGCGCGGCGCTCTTTCGCGGCGAAGATTTTCTCCCCTTTGTATATATCGATCTTCCGCCCGCTTTCATTTTGCCCGCCTTGTCGGACGATCCCGCGTCAGCCAACGATTCATTCCTCGCTCCATTATTCTTCTTCGCCACAATCAAATTCCTCCCAAAATTACGTTTTAGCGAGGCGGGTCGGATTGACAAGTGGTTTTCCGGCCTCCGCTGAAAAAGCTTGGGCGGATTTGATGGAACTGTGCTTGGCGAAAACATCAATTTCTAATACCGTGCGCCATGCGGCACTTCGTTTTTCGCTGGTTCGTCACGGCGTTTGCCGTGTTTGTAGCGGCGCCGATCGTGGGAATCGATTACACCGGGGTCGGTTGTTTGCTGGGCGCATCGCTGCTCTTGGGAATCATCAATGCTTTTGTTCGTCCGATCCTGCTATTCCTGAGTATTCCGTTGATTCTGGTAACGCTCGGCTTCTTCATTTTGGTCATCAACGCGCTGATGTTGAAGTTTGTCAGCGAGATTGTGCCGTGTTTCAAGGTGCATGGGTTTTGGAGCGCGATTTTTGGCGCGATCATCATCTCGATTGTGAGCTGGCTGCTGAGCGCGTTCTTTCGCGGCAGTGACGGACGGGTCCACGTGCTGACGCACCATACCCAGGTTAAACAGGTTCGCGGTCGGGTGATCGAACCCGGCGAGTGAAAATCAGCGGGATGTTCGGCGGTAAGTCTGGGGCAGGCGACCGCGTTCGCGTCAAAATCTGCGGAATTACCAACGAGGCGGACGCGCTCGCGGCGATTGAATCAGGCGCTGACGCCCTCGGATTCAATCTCGTTCGCGAGAGCAAACGTTACATCGACATTCAGGCAGAAGCTGGCTGGATCGACAAATTGCCGAAGAAAATCTGCAAGGTGGCGGTTACGGTGAACCCGAGTTGGGACGAGGCGTTTCGAATTAGTCACCTGTCTTTTATCGATGCTTTGCAATTGCATGGTAATGAATCGGCCAAATTTTGCCGGCGTTTGGCCGAAGCCGGAATCCAATTTGCCAAAGCACTGCCAGTGGAAGATTCGAAATCGCTCCTTGACGTGCCTGGATTTTTTACGAACACAGTAATCTTGGACTCCGCGTCAGGCTGCGACTTCGGCGGGACCGGCAAAGTGTTTCCGTGGAAATTAGCGCGCCAATTCGTCGAGACGCACCCAAATCTGAATGTAATTCTCGCTGGTGGATTGACCCCTGAAAATATCGCCGAAGCCGTTGGCGGCGTCCGTCCCTATGGGGTCGACGTTACCACTGGCGTCGAAGCCTCTCCCGGCCGCAAAGATCACCGCCTGATTAAGGCCTTCGTTCAGGCCGCTCGTTGCGTTGAGCGCTAAGCGCTTCCGAATAGTGGCTAGTTTGGCCGATCCACTAGGGAAACTTCCCTAGGGCTGGTCTGCTTCCTGCTTTTATCGCGGCAGCACTTATCTCACTCCTTCTAATTATGGTTACTTCTCTTAAGCAACGGGGACGCGTCGCGGCGGTGGCCTTCCTGGGCATGCTTTCCCTGTCACAAGCACAGACAAATCCCGCTCCTGCTGGCCCAGCTCAGGCGCCCGAGCCGATCAAACCCGCTGACCAGCCGCCAATGTTGATCGTGCAAGCTCCGGTTCAGGCCGCTTCTCCAGCCGCTCCTAAGTCGACCGCGACGACAACGGCCGCTCCTGTGTTGACTGAGGCCGATGCCACAATCGAAAGCGGGGGGGTGGGAGTGCGTGAATTTCAAGGGGACGACGTCGGCCAAGTGCTCCGAATCCTCGCGCGTCAAGCGAAAGTCAACGTCGTGGTAAGTGATCAAGTCACCGGCACCGTAACGATGCGGTTGGAAGATGTGACCGCGCTAGACGCGATCGAGATCATCGTGAAGGCCAAGGGTCTCAGCAAGGAAGAGGACAAGATCGGCAATGTTTACTACATCAAAACCGCCGCGGAACACACAGCCGAGCCAACAGAGAGCGACAGCTACCAATTCAGTTATGCGAAGGCTGAAAAAGTTACGACACTCCTCGCCACCCAACTTCTAAGCAAAGATCCTCCTCAGGTTGATACGCGGACGAACACAATTTTTTATCGCGAAACGCGCAGTAACATCGACAAGATCCGGAAGATCCTTGTCCAGATCGACAAGCCCACTCGGCAGGTCATGATCGAAGCGCGGCTGGTGGAGGTGAGTGCAAACCCCGTGCAGGCGTACGGAATCAATTGGGCCGGCACGGTTGGTAGTTCCTCTGCTCCTAAGACCGTCGCATACGGGAATCCTATTGCGTCCGGTAGCCCAGTTCCGGGCGCCAACCCACCGACTGGTGGATTTTCACTAGGCAATCCCAACAACCACAACTTCTTTGGCAGCCTCGGTCACTTGCTTCCCGGCCAATTTGCTATCTTGTCCGCGCCGCAGTTCTCTGCCACCTTGCAAGCTTTAAATGAGGATTCTGACACGGAATTCTTGGCCAACCCGCGTGTTGTCACGGCCGACAACCAGCCGGCGAAAATTGAGATCTCAACGGCCCAACCGATTCCCCAGTTGACCTTCAACGCGCAGACTGCCAGTTACCAGTTTTCCGGGTTTGATTATAAGAAGTTCGGAAACTTCCTAAACGTCGTCCCGTCGATTAACAAAGACAACTTCATCACGTTGGCGGTGAAGCCCGAAATCAGCACACACGATGGCGATGTGCCGTTTACCCCCCCCGGAGGTAGCAGCCCAATTTTGGGTCCCATTATCGACACGCGCACACTTGATTCGAATGTCCTGATCAAGAGCGGCGACACGCTCGCCCTCGGCGGTTTGATTTCCGACCAGGTAGTCAAGGCCCGGACGAAGGTTCCGCTCTTGGGCGATATTCCGGTTCTCGGGAACGCTTTTCAAAGCCATGCTAATTCCCGCACCAAGCGGAACCTTCTTGTCTTTGTCACGCCCACGATCGTAGACTCTCAGTACGGGACGGGCTTGGAAGATCAAGTTTCGGGAGTGCATCATACCGGTGAAGAATATGCCGATCCGAATGGTTGGCGGAATAACGCCAAAGGCGCGGTCCGTTTAGTTCCTACTTCGCATCGCCAGATCGCGGCCGATTACGCTAAGCCCGGAATACCGCCCCCACCGGAGGAGGGAACACAGGTCGAGTTTAAGGCCAGCGCAAAAGATCGCGACGAGTAAAATATTTGAAATGTGGGGTTGAGAGGGGGCGGGTGCTCGCAAGAGGCCCGCCCTCTTTGGGTATTTCCCCAAGATAATCTAATCTATATTAACCTAGTTACTTAGGCGGCCCCCACGGCTTAATAATTCTTGGCACCCATAGCTGCTAGAATGACTGCGAAAACCGTGCTCAATTATGTCGCTAGGATCACTACCGTGAGATCCGCTGGGGCAGATAACAGGTAAACTGATCTGCGCAGCCGGTGTTGCGGTTGCGCTGACTCAGATAACCGGCTGCTCTAAAACCAATCGCGCTACAGAAGCGGCTCTGAAGGCCCAAATTGCCGAGAGAGATAAACGCATCGCGGAACTGGAAATGACGCAGAGTCCGGCCCAACCGTCGCTGACCGCGGCTGCTCCGGCCGCCGCTCAGATCGCGGCCGCGGCACCGGTGATCCTGTGGGCTTTTAGCCGCGTCCGGCAAAGATTTTCAGTTGTTCAGCCGCTCGCTGCATTTCGTCGAGACGTTCCAAAGCGGCCTTCTGTTTGCTCAAGATCTCATCGTTGGCTGCTTTCATTTGCTCGAGCAGCCCGATCTCCGCCTCAGCTGAGGAGGAATCCTGAGCCGCTTGAGCGGGATGCACTGGCGCGGCGGGGAGAGCTGTGGCCGCTTGAGCGATGACCACCGGTGTAGGCGATTGCGCCCTAGCCGCTTGAGCCGCGAGTGCGAGAGAAAGCAGAATCAATAAAGTTTTCATATAGCTCGACTCATCTCGCTCGGGCTGAGTAGATCCGCGCCACATGAATCGCCTCGGCAAGATCTGCGAGTCTGATTTCGATCTTTGCTTGATTATCGGCGATTTGCGCTTGCTGTGTCTGCACTTCCTTGATCAAAGCGAGCATTTTTACCTGTTCGGCTGAATTTGGGGTCTGGGCGATGCTGAATGGAAGCACCAGCAACGTCGCGGATAGTGAAAGCGCGAGGATAATTCGTTTCATTGGAGCGTAAGACGACTTGCCCAACGTACTAGCAATTCCTGTTCCCACCAGTCGGGGTGGTTTGTCTCAAGCGGACGGGCACTTCGCTCGGAATGTCACGATAGAAATCAAATGCAGGGTTGAGAGGGCCGGGTTCCGCAAGGGCCCCGCCCTCTTTGGGTTTTATCGATCCAGATAATCCCGTAAACGCTCGCGCAATTCCGTGCGCGCCCGAAAGAGCAGGCTCTTCACTGCCGGAACGGAAAGATCGAGAACATCGGCAATTTCTTCGTAGCTAAGTTCTTCGTAGCGCCGTAATACCAGTGCCATGCGTTGTGTTTCCGGAAGCAGCGTGATCGCTTTCTCGATCGCTGCTTGGAGTTCAGTTTGAAGAAGAGTTGCGTCTGGGCTGGCGGTTGTCTCATCTTTCAACCGTATCTCTTCGGCTTCGGGTTCGATCTGCACCGGCAGATGCGGATGGCGCTTGGCGCGGCGCATCTCGTTAAAAACCAGATTGCGCGTGATCTTCAGGAGCCAGGTCGTGAACTTCGCGCGCGCGACGTACCGGCCCGCGCTTTTCCAGACACGAATAAAGACTTGCTGCGCGATGTCTTCCACATCCGAGTTGCTGCCAAGCATGCGGGCGACTGTGCCGGCGACCAAGGCTTGGTGGCGCTCGATCAGTTGTTCAAATGCGGTCGTATCGCCGCCTGCGACCAATTGCATCAGGCGAACGTCTTCGGCGTCATCCCCGGACCGCGCCGGTGCTTCTGGATCGGCCATTGATAAACAGACGTTGATTGATGGGCGCGGATTCGAATGTTATCGCGTTCTGCGTCGGGCTTGTTCTACCAGGCGCAGGCGACGCGGCTCTTTTTGTTGCAACTCGCAGGTCGTCTGTGCATGGTAAGCCATCAATTTCAGCGTCGGCTCCGGATGAATTACACACTAATCCCAAAGGAACTTAGACCGATCGCTGAGAAAATCGAGGCGGCCTCGCGTATTTCGGAAAGCGACGCTCTCATATTGTATCGCTCAAAGGATCTTAACGCGCTCGGAATGTTGGCCAATGTCGTGCGCGAACGAAAGAACGGAAATTTCGCCACTTACATCCACAATCGTTACATCAACTACTCGAACATCTGCGTCTTATCGTGTCAGTTTTGCGCGTTCGCCGCCAAAAAACGGGACGCTCATGCCTTCGAGCATGCCCCCAGCGAGATTATTCAAGCGGTGGCGGAAGCGCTGCCGCTTGGAATTACTGAAGTGCACATGGTCGGTGGTTTGCATCCGACCTTGAAAAAGGAGTGGTATGTCGATCTGCTGCGCGGATTGCGCGCGCTCGACCCGGATCTGCACATCAAAGCATTTACGGCGATTGAAGTGCGCCATCTCGCTCAGCGAATCTTCAAGATGTCGATCCCGCAAACGCTCGAGCTTCTTCGGGATTGCGGATTAGGATCCATCACTGGCGGTGGCGCCGAAATCTTTGATGCGGAAGTGCGAGACCGCATTTGCCGCGGCAAAGAAACTGCCGAGGAATGGCTCGATGTTCATCGGACCTGGCATCGGATGGGCGGCCGCAGCACTTGCACCATGCTTTACGGGCACATTGAAACGCTCGAACAGCGTGTCGATCATTTGCGACAACTACGTGGCCTTCAGGATGAAACCGCCGGGTTCAGCGGCTTTGTTCCGTTTGCCTTCGAGCCGCAAACCACGGTGCTTGCTCATATCAAACGCGCCTCCGCCGTTGAGCAACTTCGCAATCTCGCCGTTAGCCGGATTTATCTCGATAACATCGACCATCTGACTGCTTATTGGGTAAGCTTGGGTCTGCCGCTGGCGCAGGTGTCGCTCAGTTACGGGGTAGACGATTTGCACGGGACGATCATGGAAGAAAAGATTTTCCACATGGCCGGGGCGACCACGCCGCAACAGCAAAGCATCGCTGCGCTGGAGCATGCCATTCGCGAGGCTCGACGAATTCCGGTCCAGCGCGACAGTTATTACCGGCATCTGAACGGCTCAGAGCAAAGATCGACGTCGAGCCGACCGCGCTCTGAAGCGGAGCTCGCCTGCGCCTGAAGAGTGCAGGATCGACAACCGCTACGAATTGGCTGCGTTAAATATCTC
>JALYKJ010000191.1 GCA_030774845.1 Verrucomicrobiota bacterium | reverse complement strand
GCGCATTCAATTTGAGAAGCACGAGCGCCAGAGCCTGCAACTGTTCGGGCGCAAATGCGCTCAAGGAGCTCTTGCTTTGCAGGACGATCAAGGGGGCGAGCTGAAAAAGACTGCTAAGGGCCCACATCGCGCATCCCAGGAGCATGACGAACCCAGCGAGTAATGAGACGCTCCTATTGACCGGCTTAAAGAGACCATAGAAGAGAACCGCCCAAATGAGATGGAACGGCACAGTCATGAGGGAAGCCACGAACCCCAGCCGAAATAGGGACTGGTGAGAGAGGATGTTGGCCGCTGTCGCGGTTGCGCTGGCGGGCACAACGAGCATGCCGAGAACGACCATTTGGCCAAAAACTGATGTCAGGCTTCCGAGCAAATAGGAGACGCCAGCCATCCTGGCCTTGAAACGCGGCGACGCTTCTGCAATCCGTTTCGTCATTACTGCCGTGCTCATGTTAGTTCCTCCTTCTGTTGTGGGTGATTGAATAAAGCGTGCTCGCGAATCAGAGCGGCCCGCGATACCGACGCAGCCGGACTGCGGCGGCGATGAGTCCCACAGCGACCAGCAGCCCGATCCAGAGACCCAGACTGCTCAGGTATCTTCCCGGAGTGAGTTGGACAAGCGAGTCGATCGTCGGGTGGCCCTGTCCGTGAAACCCGAAGGCGTGCGGCGCGAATCCCATCAATCGATCCCGAATCAAGGAACCGAAATACGAAGTGCCGAAGGTAATCTTCTCGAAAATTTCGATCACGATAAATGGCAACACCGCCCAAAGAAATGTGGCGCGGCGTGCCCAACCTGAAACGAGCAGCGCCCATCCGTAGATCGGCGAATGCCAGAGAGCCAGCACGACGAGGCCGTAGAGCAACACCAGCCAATTCTGAAAGACCGGGAAGTTCGCCCATGTCGTCGCCGGACTCATTCCATGCATCACCAGGTTGGCGCTGGTCATCAAGAGCATGACCAACTGCACGCAAACGATGAGCACAAAAGCGATCAGTGGCAGAATCACCAGCGGAATGGTTACCTTCGAGAGCACTGTGGTCAGATCCGAAACCGGCAGCGACTTCCAGAAAAGGATACTCCGATCGCGTCGCTCGCCGTGCAGCGCGTCGAGACAATAGAACAGACCAACGACGAATACGGTGAAGATCATCATCATCGCTGCCACGTCGTACGGCACCTCGATGGCGGCTCGCTGCTTCGCCGGCTCGAACAACAACACCGCGCGCCTCCGCTCCGCCAGACCGATTGTGCTGATCGCGAAACCGAATACCTGGACCGCGGCGACGATCAGCGGGGCAACATAAATCGAACGGTTCTCCCACAACTCACGCCACACCGACCAGTAGAATGGCCTGGTCGACGGGATCGCCGCGATATTCTGCGACTGGTTAGGCGATTCGGGCGCGGTGTTTGATGGAGTATTCATCTAGCTGCTCCTCCTTTAGTTTCGCCGGCCTTATTACTCATGACCGCGACGAACAAGTCGGCGATGCTCGGCCTGCGCACTTCACCAAGCGCGGCAAGCTGGCCACGATCGGCGTTCTCAAACAGCATGACGCTGCGACCGAACACAAGCCGCTCGTGCAGAGGCTTGAGCGAGCGCGCTCCGTCGACATGGTCCGGATGCACCATCACTTCCACATAGCGCGACTCGAATTCTTCCATGCTGCATTCGAGCACGATGCGGCCGCGATTGATGAACATGAGATCGGTCAGGACATCCTGGACTTCTTCGACCTGATGCGTCGTCACGATGATCGTACGGCTGCCATCGAAGTAGTCGTTCAGGAGCGAATCATAGAATTGTTTGCGGTAGAGGATGTCGAGGCCAAGCGTCGGCTCGTCCAGCACCAGCAATTTCGCGTCGATCGCCATGACCAGCGCGAGATGCAACTGCGCCACCATGCCCTTCGACAATTGCCTGACTTTGCTCGAGCGCTTGATCGTCGTTTTTCCAAGAAAATTCTCCGCCTTCGCGCGATCGAATCGCGGATGCACGCCGGCGACATATTCGAGCAACTGCGAAACACGAATCCAGCGCGGCAGCACGGCGACATCGGCAATGAAGGAGACATCGCGCATGAGCTCTTCGCGCGCTCTCCAAGGATCGCGTCCGAGCACTTTCAGTTCTCCTTCATAAGAAGTCAGTCCGAGAATCGCATTGAGCGCGGTAGTCTTGCCGGCGCCGTTGGGACCGATGAGTCCGAGGATGCGGCCTTCTTCGACACGAAGATCGACATTATCCAACGCGATGGTTGTGCCAAAAACTTTGCGGAGACCGCGCGCTTCTATACAGGCCATGGCGTTAACCGTTTTCCTTTTCGGCCTTTGACGATCGGTGAGTTAAAATGGGATGCGGCAGTTCTTTCAGCGTCAGACCGAGCCGCTGAATGGTGGCAGAGACCCTGGGCCAGTCTTCTGTAAGAAATTTCTGGCGCTCGCCTTTGAGCAGCATCTTGCGCGCGCCAGCGTTAACGAACATCCCGAGGCCTCGCTTTTTCTCGACCAGCTGCTCGTCGACCAACTGCTGATAGGATTTCAGAACCGTGAGCGGATTGATCCGGTACTCCGCTGCGACATTGCGGACTGACGGCAACGGGTCGCCTTCGTTGAGCACGCCGTCGAGAATCATGTGGACAACCCGGTCGCGAAGCTGGCGATAAATCGGCTGACTATCGTTCCATTCACGGTTCACGATTCATCCAATGTTCCAGATAGCCTGGGCGAGAGCGGTTCCAGGCGCTGCTCATTTTGATCACTGCATCTCATGTAGTGATATAGTTGACTATAACACCATCTCACAGGCAAGCTTTTTTTTGGATTTTTTTCCACGCCTAGGACTACGGCGGAAAAAGGCCTTTTACGCCTTGCGCTTCTCGACCGGGAGGAATCCGCGCGCTGCCGCCTCACGAGACGCAAGATAGCGACACCTAACAAGAATTAGATGGCGCTCATAATAGTTCCCAAGCGCCGCTGTTTCGTGCAGCGGCGCTCGCGTTCTTTCATGAGCAGGCTAGATAGTTGCATGGCCTCATCACATTTGGCGTCAGAACAAACTGATGCTGGCGAATTTCAGCGGCAAGAAGACGCTTTTCGTGAATGGATTTCCAACGATGGATCGACAGCGTACCCGGCGGCCGCCGGCCGTTATCATCTTTACGTGTCGCTCGCGTGTCCATGGGCCAGTCGCACCGTTATCTTTCGAAAACTCAAAGGACTCGAAGACGTCATCGGCCTGACGATTGTCGATCCGTTTCGCGATGAGAAAGGCTGGGCGTTCCGTGATCCCGATCGCAGTCGACCAGGAACGCTCAAGGATCTGGACAAGTTTGAATCCACCGATCCGATCAATGGCTTCCACTATTTGAGCCAAGCTTATGCAGCCACCGATC
This sequence comes from Verrucomicrobiota bacterium, assembly GCA_030774845.1. GTDB lineage: Bacteria > Verrucomicrobiota > Verrucomicrobiia > Chthoniobacterales > UBA10450 > AV40. The sequence continues at coordinate 6,485 of JALYKJ010000191.1, read as the reverse complement.
CGACGTTCGACGGCCGCGTCACTGTCCCGGTGCTCTGGGATAAAGAAACAAAAAAGATCGTGAACAATTGCGAGGACGACATCTGTCCCATGTTCAACAACGCCTTCAACGCGTTCGCGAAAAACAAAGATGTCGATTTTTTCCCGAAAGAAATCGAAGCCGAGCAGACCAAGCTTTCCGAGTTCATCTACGACGACATCAACAACGGCGTTTACAAAGCCGGTTTCGCCACTCGCCAACGAGCTTACGAAATTTCATGCAAGAAACTCTTCGATGCGCTCGACGAAATGGAAAAGCGCTTGTCCAAAAGCCGCTACTTATTTGGCAAGCGCATCGTCGAAGCTGATTGGCGTCTCTTTTGCACGCTCATTCGGTTCGATGTCGTGTATCACGGACATTTTAAATGCAATCTTCGCCGGATCATCGATTACCCGAACCTGCAAGGTTACTTACTGGACTTGTATCAGCACCCGGGAATCGCCGAGACGGTCAGCATCGATCACATCAAACGGCACTACTACATGACGCACGAGGAAATTAATCCCACCCGGATCGTGCCGCTCGGCCCGATTGTTAATCTAACAAGAGCGCACAATCGCGAGCGGTTGAGCTAAATAATTGGTTCGGCCATCTCGCGCGAGGAACGTCCAGCTCGCCAGAACGCTTCGATCTCTTCCAAAGTGCGATTCTTTGTTTCGGGAACGAAATAATAAGCGAAGAACCACGATGCCACCGACGCGAGCGCGTAAAGGAAAAAAGTCGAGCTCGCGCCGAGTTTCTCCACCAGTGTCAAGAAAGTGAGCGAGACGATCAGGTTCGAGCCCCAGTTGAATGTGGCCGCTGTCCCTTCGGCCAGCCCACGAATCTTTAATGGATAAATTTCCGCGATCAGGAGCCAGAAGATTGGGCCAAGGCTGATTGCAAACGAGGCGACGTAACCCATCAGACAAATCACTGCAATCCACGCCAGGTTTCCGGATTCAGTGGAAATGCGAAAACTCAATCCAAGCACAACCAGCGTGATGATCATTCCCGCGATACCGACCAACAACAATGGCCGGCGACCCGCGCGATCGACCAGAAACATCGCGACAATTGTCATCGCGAAATTCACCACGCCGACACCGGCAGTGGCGAGGATTGCGCCGGAAGCAGAAGCGAACCCGGCCGACTGAAGAATCTTGGGTGCATAATAAATCACGGTGTTGATCCCGCTGATTTGTTGGAACACCGCGAGCCCGAGTCCAACTATCAGCGCGGGCCGGACATGCCGGTGCAACAGGTCAGTCCAGCGCCCGTGTTGAGTTTGCTGCGCCAGACTGGTTTGGATCTCAGCAATCTCAACGTCGACATCTTCCGATTCTCGAATTCGAACAAGCACGCGACGCGCGATTTCATGCTGACCACCGCGAACGAGCCAGCGCGGAGTTTCCGGAAGAAAAAACATCCCGGTGCCGAACACGAGCGCCGGCGCGACGGCCAGACCGAGCATCCAACGCCATCCGCCGATCCCAGCGAATGCGTAATCGGTCAGATACGCGGCGACGATGCCGGCGGTGACGGCGAGTTGGAAGAGCGATACGATCCAACCGCGCGATTGTGGAGGCGCGACTTCGGACAGGTAAACCGGAACGTTTGTTGAAGAGAGACCAATCGCTACGCCCAGCACGATCCGACTCAGAATCAAAACCGTCGGCGATGGCGCGACCGCGCTGGCAAGCGCGCCGATACCGAAGATTGCGGCCGTCACCAATAAGACTCGTCGCCGGCCGAAACGGTCCGCCATTCGTCCACCAATGATCGCGCCGATTGTGGCGCCGAAGAGAACACCGCTCACCACGATTTCCTGGGCGGCAGTCGTTAGGCCAAACTCGCGGTTGATAAAAATCAGCGCGCCGGAAATCACGCCGGTGTCGTAGCCAAACAAAAGCCCGCCTAAGGCCGCGAAGAGCGCGGCGATGTGGACAAAACGAGTGCCGCGAAAGTGCGTTTCGCTTAACGCGGCGATTTCTTGCATGTTGTCGATGTTACACGATCGCGCCGTCGAAAGCGCTTCGGTTTTCAGCGCGAAAGCTTATCCAGTGCTTCACCGAGCCGCTCGACGCCGGCGCTGAAAAGCTTCGGGTCGCAACACATTCCAATCCGAATGTGTTGCGGCGATTCAAAAAATCGGCCCGGCACAACTGCGGTCTCATATTTCTCAATCAGCAAAGCGCAAAGTTGATCAACCTCCACATTGCGCAGCCGCGGAAATGAAGTTGTCCCAAATTTTGTTGGCACAACATCGACATCGTCGCGCGATTCGAAAAAGTTGTTCAACGTTTCTCGATTCGTCTCCAGCATCGATTTGGCGCGTGCGCCAATCGTCGACAGTTTCTTTATCGCCAGAACGCTCAATCGTTCCATCACGTTCGGTGCGCTCGCGGCGAAGATATCGTCGAGCCGGCGAATTTTTTCGGCAAGCTCCGCTTCGGCGAGAATCCAGCCGCAACGAAGCCCGCTTAATCCGTAGCCTTTGGTGAGACTGCTCGTCGCCACAAATTCGGTGCCAAGCAAAACTGCGGATCTCGGCGCATTCTCAAACATCGCTTCCAAATAAACTTCATCCACCAGCACGCTCGCTTCCACAGCACGCGCCAGTTCGCCAATTTTGCTTAGCATTGTCTCATCAACCAGGGCGCTGCTTGGATTGTGCAAATTCGTCAGCACGATCAACCGCGTGCGCGACGTGATTTGTTTCTGCAGCTCGCTGATGTCGATCTTGAATCCGTCTTCGAATTTTCTCGGGAAGCGTTTGATCTTCGCGCCGAGATATTCGGCAACCGCGAGCAGGGGATCATAAGTTGGTTCCTCGATCAGGACTTCGTCGCCGTGCTCGAGCAGCGCCGCCATCGCAAGATGATTTGCCATCGAAGTGCCGCCAGGAACCGTGACCACATTTTCAGGCGAGACATGACAATGCGCTGCGAGCGTATCGACCAGCGGTCGATAGCCGTAAGCATTGTCGCCATGGAGTTCTAACTCGCTCAGCTTCACGTTCAATTCCGCGAAAGGCAGATTGAGGATCCCGCTCAAGGCGAGATCGTATTTCACTTTCGGGCGGGTCTTCGCCCAATGCATGAAAAGTGATTCCTTGTGAATCATTGGCTTGGCGCTTTCCGTGCCCTCCAAAATAAATAAGCTGGCAATCCCGTCAGCATGATTCCCAGTCCGATCAAGCTGTTGTGCGGGTAACGATAAAGCGTGCTAAACGCAACACCGCCACAGGCAATGATGAAAAACAGCGTGGTGAAGGGATGACCTGGAATGCGGAAGGTCCGAGGTGCGAGCTGCACCGGCATTGAACTGGCGTTTAGCAGAGGCGAGTCGGCTTTGCGGCGACGTCGAAATATGAAGACGGTCGCGTCAGTCAGGGCAAAGAAAATTACGTCGACCGATATGACGTAGTTTAAAATTTGTTCGTAGTGGCCTGACAACGTGATCACGATCGCAAGCGCGCCTTGCAACGCGATCGCAAATGCCGGGACCCGCGCGCGATTTAATTTCGCGAGGCTTTTGAAGAACAAACCGTCTTCGGCCATGGCGAAATAAACTCGGGGCGCGGTGAGCATGCTTTGGCTGAGAAAACCGACGGTGGAGATGGCGATACCGACGGCAATGATGCGCGCGCCGTTTTCGCCGAGCGCCAGACGCATCACCGCTGATGCGGGTGTTCTTGTTTCTCCGAGACCTTGCGCGCCGAGCGCGTGCACACAAACAAAGTTCACCGATAGATAAACCGCAATTACGCCTAGCACGCCTAGCAATAAACCGCGCGGAAGATTTTTTCGCGGTTCGTGAACTTCTCCGGCCACGAAACACGACGTCTGCCAGCCGCCGTAAGCAAATTGCACCGGAATTAGGGCCGCGCCGAAGGCAGTCAGCGAATTCCAAAATGTCGGCGGCGAAGATGTCGATTTTGCAATCGTTGTTGCCGGCGCGCCGGTGACGGTAAGCCCAAATGCCACCAGTGCGGTAATCGCCACCAATTTCAAAATCATAAACACGTTCTGGGTCGTGCTGCCGGCGCGCACCCCGAGGCAATTGATGATCGTAAGCACGACCAGGACGGTCGTCGCCAGCAAAGCTGCGACGTTGTCGTTGGCCTCCATCTGCCCAAGCGCGCACATATACTTTGCAAAAGTTACTGCGACCGCGGCCATGCCGCCGGTTTGTGTGACCAGGAGCAGGGCCCAGCCGTAAACAAACGCCAGCGCCGGATGAAATGCGTCGCGCAAATAAATATATTGGCCTCCGCTCGCTGACATTTGCGACGAGAGCTCCGCGTAAATGAAAGCGCCCGCGAGCGCGATCAGTCCGCCGAAAGCCCAGGCGGCAAGGATCAAAATTGTCGACGGCACCTGTTGCGCGACTACGTAAGGATTAATGAAAATTCCCGAGCCGATGATGCCGCCCATCACGATCATCGTGGTGTCGAACAACCCGAGACGCCGCGCCAGATGCGCTTCCGGCGAACTCGAATCGACGGCGGCCGGTTGCACGCTCACCCAACCGCAGCCGCGTTGCGTTTCCGGGTCACCATCATCGAAATTATGATGGTGATGGTGAGCGTGATCACGATGAACGCGAGCGAAACAGGAGTTGGGATATAAAAGACATCGCGCAGAATCATCTTCGCTCCAACGAAAGCGAGGACTATGGCCAGCCCGGTTTTTAAGTAGATGAAACGATCGATCAGCTTCACCAGCAGAAAATAAAGCGAACGCAGACCGAGAATGGCGCAAACGTTCGACGTGTAGACGATGAACGTGTCGCGGGTGATCGCGAAGACCGCAGGGATTGAATCGACGGCGAAGACAAGGTCCATCACGTCGATGACGATTAATGCCAGCGCCAGCGGCGTAAGCATCCATCGATTGTTCACGCGAACTTTGAAATGTTCGTCATGAAACGCAGGCGTAATCGGAAAGGCCCGGAGACAGCACCGCATGATCCAGCTTTGCCCGAAATCCTGCGGCTGTTGTTTGACGAAAAACATTCGCCACGCGCTGACCAGCAGAAACGCGCCGAAAAGGTAGAGAATGAAATCGAAACGATTTACTAACTGGATGCCGAGCCAAATCATCAACCCGCGCATCACCAGCGCGCCAACGATTCCCCAGACCAACGCGCGATGTTGCGCCATCGGGGGGACCCGGAAGTAGGCGAAGATCAGAATGAAAACGAAAATGTTATCGACGCTGAGCGAGTACTCGATCACGTAGCCGGTCAGAAATTCGAGTGCCTTGTCCGGGCCGCGGATTTTCCAGACGACCAGATTGAACAAAAGAGAGAGAATGATCCAAATCGCAACGCGATGGCCTGCGGCCCGCATACTTAATTCGCGGCCGCGATGTTTAAATTGAACAAGATCGAGAATCAGCGCGACGAAAACGCCGGCATTAAACGCGAGCCAAAACCAAATACTTGTCGTCGCCACCGCGCGTAGGGTTTCACGCTACCCGCGCGACGGCAATCGCAAACATTCGGTTGCTTGCCACGGCCGACCTTCATCGTAATTTGTCCGACTCTCATGGACGCGGAGATCGAAAAACTCATTGAAGCCGGCAAATTGACTTCCAAAGCGGCCGAGAAACTGGACGCGCTCAAGCCGGGGACGTTTTGTCTGCACAAGAGTTGGGGGTTTGGCCGGATCGCGGAGTGGAATCTGTTGCTCAATCAAATCCTGATCGATTTTCCCGGCAAAAAAGCCCACCCGATGCAACTCCAGTACGCCGCCGACAATCTGACCGTTATTCCGGCGGAACATTTTCTCGCGCGCAAGGCAGGCGATCTCACCGCAACCAGGAAGCTAGCCAAAGATGAACCGGTCGCGCTTGTCCGGAACATTCTCGAAAGCCTCGATGGAGAGGCAACCGCGCAACAAATCAGCGATTGGATGGTTCCCGATCTTTTCAATGAGACGGAATGGAAACGCTGGTGGGAATCGGCCCGCAAGCATTTAAAGGCGAGCGGCGGGTTCTCGATTCCCGCAAAAAAGACGGAACCGATTCAAATCCGTGCCGAAGGTATCTCGCATGCCGACGAGCTAATCGAGGCGTTCAATCACGCGCGTCAACCGAAGCAACAGGTCGCCGCACTCGAGCAAATCGCCAAATTTCATCTGCAATTCAAAGAGCCAGAAAAACAATTGCAGCCGGTAATTGCGACGATCGAAAACGTGGCCACGCGCAATCAGAAATTGCATCCCGAGCTCGCGTTCGAGCTCGTGCTCGGCCGGGACGATTTACTGGAGTGCTTTCCGAAATTGAAGACGACCCACATCGGTCTGACACTCGGCAGATTGATCGCCGATGAAGAACGGCGGTTGACATTGATCCTGCCCAAGCTGCCGGCGGCTAAAGAGAAGCGAATCCTGCAAGCGTTGCCAGCCGCACTCGGCGATCGTTGGAGCGCGCGCGCGTTGCAATTGATGCAGGCAACTC
>JALYKJ010000190.1 GCA_030774845.1 Verrucomicrobiota bacterium | reverse complement strand
GAATACTCGCGCGCGAAATCAGTTTTGAAGGCGTTCTCGTCACCGTCAACCACGTCGACGTCACATCGGATCTGAAGAGTGCGCATGTTTTTGTCAGCGTGCTTGCGTCCGAAAAAACTGAAAGCGTAATGAAGAAGCTCGAAGAGCACCGATCTGCCTTTCAGTCCGAGCTTGCGCGTCGTGTGACTATGAAATTCACGCCCCATCTACTTTTTCACCTCGATGGGTCGATCGCGCGCGGCTCGCGGGTCGTCGAAATTTTGCAGCAAATCGACTCCGACAGCAAAAAAAACGAGTGAGCGCGGCCAAGTTCGAGCAAATCGGCCAGGCCTTGCGCGAAGGTGTGCGGTTCGCTGTTCTTAGTCATGTCCGGCCAGATGGCGACGCGCTCGGGAGTCAGCTCGCACTCGGCCTCTCGCTCAAACAACTCGGCAAAGACGTTCGCATCTGGAACGAAGACGGCATGCTCGAGAAATACAGTTTTCTTCCGAGCGCAAATCTACTCACAAAACCGGCGGGCGACCCGGAAGATGTCGATGTTGCAATCGCACTCGATACCGCCATTCAAAATCGACTCGGCACCGGTCTCCCAGCAGTGCGCTCGGCCAAAGTTTGGATCAACATCGATCATCACCCGAGCAATCCAGGTTACGGCGATCTCGTTTACATTAATCCGAAAGCGCCGGCCACTGGACAAATTTTGTTCGAGTTGATCAAAAGCGAAAAATTACCGATCGATCCCGCCATCGCCGAAAACCTTTACGTCGCCATTTCAACCGACACCGGTTCGTTTCAATATCCAAACACAACCGCGCGAACTTTTGAGATTGCGGCCGAGCTCGTCCGCGCCGGGGTCGACGTCGGCCGCGTCAGCCAATTGACTTACGAAAATTACCCGCGACGTCGCACCGAACTTTTGCGCGATCTTCTCGGGACGATGCGGTTCGAGGCAAACGATCGGGTCGCTAGTTTTAGTTTAAGTTTGGCGACGGCGAAGAAACTCGGAGTCTTGCCAGAAGATAATGAAGGGCTCATCGATCATTTGCGCGCGATTCGCGGCGTTATTGTCGCAGTTTTTTTTGAGGAGCTGCCCGACGGAAAGGTGCGCGTAAGCATGCGTTCAAAAAACGAAAAGGTGAATGTGTGCGCCATCTGCGAAAAATTTGGCGGCGGCGGACATGTTCTGGCCGCGGGAGCGCGCGTTCGCGGCGCGCTCGCTGAGGTCGAAAAGAAAATTCTGGAGGAAGTTCGTGATGTCGTCGGTCGTAGCTCCTGAAGGCGTCCTGCTCGTGGACAAAGCCGAAGGCATGACTTCGCATGATGTCGTCGCGCTCGTTCGGCGACAGCTCGGAATCAAGAAAGTCGGCCATTGCGGAACGCTCGATCCGATTGCGACCGGATTGCTCCTCCTAACCATCGGTCGCGGAACCAAAGTTCAGGATCTACTAATGAGCGAAGACAAGGAGTACGTCGGGACTCTTACGCTGGGTACAGCTACGAGCACGCAAGATCGAGAAGGCAAAATCGTTGAGACTCGGCCGGTGCCTCAGTTGAGCGATTCCAAAATTCGCGCGGCGTTTGAAAAATTTCGCGGCGATTTTTATCAAATGCCACCGATGGTCTCGGCCAAAAAACACGGCGGAGTGCCGCTCTACAAATTAGCGCGCCAGGGAAAAGTGGTGGAGCGGGAGCCGCGCTTTGTCCACGTTTATCGCTACACTATTGACCGAATCGGCTTGCCAGACGTCGATTTCAGCGTGGTGTGCAGCAAAGGGTTTTACGTTCGGACCTACGCGCACGATATCGGCGAAGTGCTGGGCTGCGGCGCGCATTTAAAATCGCTGCGACGGACAAAGTCCGGACGATTCGATGTCGCCAACACGATCACGATCGATCAAATCAAAGCGATGCCTCGCGAGGAAATTAAACAACGAATTCTCTCGCTCCCACAAGTTTCGCGGATGCGCGGCGCCTGACCGCAAGATCGACAATGGAAATTTTGCGGTCGATCCCAGAGCTCGAGCGATTACGCGGACCGCTATTTTTGGCGATCGGCGTTTTCGACGGCGTTCATCGGGGCCATCAGGCAGTGATTTCGACTTCGGCTGATCACGCGCGCGCTTCGAATGGAACGCCAGTCGTGGTGACATTCGATCCGCATCCGGAAAAAGTTCTGCGACCGCAGGCAGCGCCGCATTTGCTGAGCGCAACACAACACAAGATCGCCTTGATCCGCGCTCTCGGCGTGGAGCACTTGCTCATCATCACTTTCGACAAACAATTCGCCGCGACCGAGCCGGAAGACTTCGTGGGCGACCTAGTCGCTCATTCCAAACCGCTCCGCGAAATCTGTGTTGGCCACGAATGGTCGTTCGGGAAAAATCGCCGCGGCAATCTCGATCTTCTCAAAAAGCTTGGCGCGAAATTTAATTTCGACGTCGTTGGAATTCCGCCGGTCAAGCTCAAGGGCGCGGTCGTTAGCAGCACAGCGATTCGACAGGCTGTCGAAAAAGGCGATCTCGCGAAAGCTGCTGAAATGCTCGGCCGTGAGTACACTATTCTTGGAACCGTGACGCACGGCGACAATCTTGGAAAAAAGATTGGGTTTCCGACTGCAAACCTAAGCGCGCACAGCGAACAATTCCCGCCGAACGGTGTTTATGCCGCCGAAGCGTCGATCGACGGCGAATTGCATCGAGGCGTAATCAATCTTGGCGTTCGACCAACCGTCAGCGGTGGAAAATCCGAGCGCGTCCTCGAAATCTATTTGTTCGATTTCAATCGCGACATTTACGGGCACGATGTCGAAGTTCGTTTCTCGAAATTTCTTCGTCCGGAAAAGAAATTTGAGAACCTGGACGCGCTCGTTCAGCAAATTCGCCAGGACGTCCAACAGGCGCGCGAAGGTTGATAATTATTTCAGCTGATATTTTGCGACCCCGATTTTTCTGATTCCGGATACACTCCTGCCAGTGCCGTTGAACCAGACGTAAAGATTCGCGCTTGGCACCTTCAATCTCTTCGAAAGGTCGCCCACGGTCGCCCCTTTTTTCCCAGCCGAGTGCAATGCCCGCAAGATTTTCTCTTTTAACGCGCCGCGTTTGCTTCGACGGCGAACGGGGCCACCATGCGCCCGCGAAACGGTAACCGGCGCGCGCTGGCCTCCTTCGCGCGAGGGAATGCCAAACTTGTCCTGGACGCGGATCATTTCGCGATCGATTTCCTGGATCTGCGCCATCAGCGCTTCTTTGCGCTCAGTAAGGCGGACAAGTTTCTTGAGTGTCGAGCTCGGGATGTCTCTTAGCATCCCTTATTCTCACCCCTAAGATCGACAACGCAAGTCTAAGTCGAATCTAAGATTGAATATGATTCGACTTAGACATGGCGGCGAAGATGCCGCCCGCCATAACTAACATTCCGCTGGCTAAGGCAAACGCGACCACCCACAACGTTGGAATCGTCGTCAATCTGAACATGTCGACCAAAATAAAACGGCCACCGTCGGACAAAACGTATGTGAGCGCGCTCGCCAGCGCGCTCATTCCGACCAGAATTAGCGGGCGCAGAAACTGACCTGCTTGCCGCGGGGCTGGCAGGTGTTGCAGAACGCGCGCGGTAAAGCCGTCATCCTGGATATAAGGCGCAGCTTCCTGCAGCTTTCGATCCAACCAATCCTGTTCAATCGGCTCGTTCATTTACTGCGCCCAGACCGCCAAGGTCTTCTTCAATTTCTCCCGCCCTCGCAACACATTGGTTTTGACCGTGCCAAGCGGAATGTCGAGCACCCGCGCAGCTTCGTCGTGTGATAATCCATTCTGACAACAAAGCAAAACCGCCGATCGCTCGTGTAGCGGCAGTAAACTAAGTGCATGCATAAGGTCATGTCTTAGACCTAGATCGACAGTCTGCGGGTCCTGCTCCGCCTGCCATTGCTCCTCGTTGATGCCGACGAGCTCCTTCCGGCGTCGCGTATCCTCGCGAAAGCAATTGTAAGCGATCCGATAAAGCCAGGTGGAAAATTTCGCGTCGCCGCGAAAGCCGCGGATGTTTTTGTAAGCGCGAACAAATGCGTCTTGGGCCAGATCGTCGGCGAGTGCGAGGTCGCCGCGGGTAAGTTGGCGCAATAAACCTCGCACGCTCGATTGATGACGACGGACCAGCTCGCCAAAAGCGTGCTGGTCGTCATCAACAAGAACTCGGGCGACAAGGCCGGCATCGGTTAGCTCCACGCCGCGATATTAGGGCGCCGGTGGCGGCGACGAAACGTCCTTCTTGCCCTCCAACTTCCACACCAGTAGATAGCCGAGGCCAATCACGAAGGGAATCACGCCGATCGCCCACGAGCCACCCTCCCAATCATTCACCGCGCCGAAGAAGAGCATGAGGCCCAAGCCAACCATGCAAAGCACTACCCCCCGGCGCATGTCGGACCTTTGCCGAATCGCAGGTGTCGGCGGAGCAAGTAACGCCGATGGGATCGGTTGACCTTTCTCCGCCATCATTCGAATCGTGCGATGCATCATCCGATTTCTGGAAAAGCCGAAATACATGATGACGGCGACGATCAGGACCGGCGCACCGAAGATGGTCAGAAACACAATCGCAACAATCGGAACGGCCAGTCGCTCGCCGAGATCTCCCATGTCTTTAAGATCGACATCCTGGTCTTTATCGCCGCCATCGATCACGATTCCGTGATGACCTTTAAGCTTTTTCTCGATCCGTTGATGGATTCTATCCGCCAGATCCTGAGCGGGCGAGGCGCTGGCCGTAATCGACGCCGCAGCCGCTGGGGATGGCGGAGGAGGCGGCGGGGGTGCAGGTTGCGCCACGGCCGTAACAGCCAGCACAACTGAGCAAATGCAGAGAGGCAATGTTTTCATATTCATCCTTTGGTAGTGAGATGCAGCCCGGAGGCGCTTCGGATTCAAAAAAGTGCGCTCGAAATGACAAGACGCGTCTACTTGCGCGTCTCTGTAAACTGCGCTTCCTCAGTCGAGCCGGACAACGCGACCGTGGAACATTCAGCGCCCGAAATGGCCTGGGCGACGGCGTCGAAATAACCCGTCCCGACTTCGTGCTGGTGCTTGGTCGCGGTGTAACCGTCGGCCTCAGCGGCGAACTCCGCTTCCTGCAACTCCGAATACGCGGCCATTCCATCCCTCGAGTATCCGCGCGCGAGTTTAAACATCGAATAGTTCAGCGTGTGAAATCCCGCCAACGTAACGAACTGAAATTTGTAGC